>CAYJQR010000040.1:0-15076 GCA_964372345.1 uncultured Planctomycetia bacterium
AGCGATTCTGATAACCAACAGCTATTGTTTGACTTATAATCGGACACTAGTGATTCAAAGGGGCCATCTTGACGTGCTACGAACAGACCCCCGGCGTTTAAAAGACTTGCTATTCTTTCCCGTTTTCGCCTATAATAATTCCGTCATTGGTTGTGTATAACCTTGTGGATATTGTTCGTTTCCTTTTGTGACTAACTCATCTATCCCTTTAGCCGATAGCCTATTGCAAAAAGACCCTTGGGGAGGCATCCTTACCGCCCTCCGGCAGCAGACAGACCAGCAAGTCATGGAGCACTGGCTGGTAGGATCGAAGGGTTATTTCGCCGATTCACAGACGCTGATCGTCGAGGTCCCCAATCAGTTCACCCATGAGTGGATGATCAGCCACTACGGTGGACTCGTTTTACAAATCGCCCGCTCCCTCTGCAAGAATCCCGCGCTGCAGGTCCGTTATACCATCAGCGCGGTTTCAGGGGAAGCGGAAAAGGACGATGAAGCACCTCCTCAAGAAACCGTCAAGCCGGCGGTCACAGAGCCTACCGCCGCCGTCAAAGGGGAGCTTTTTCTTAACCCCAAATATCTTTTTTCCACCTTTGTGGTCGGGCCCAGCAATCGTTTCGCCCATGCCGCGGCTTTAGCGGTTGCGGAATCTCCCGCAAAAGCTTATAATCCTCTTTTCATCTACGGCGGCGTCGGACTGGGGAAAACCCACCTGATGCAGGCGATCGGCCATTTCCTTCTGGAAAAGAACCGTTCTTTGAAAATTCTCTATATCCCCAGCGAGCGTTTTACTAACCATCTGATCTCCGCGATTCAGAACCGGACGATGAGCAAATTCCGGGAGAAGTACAGAAATATGGGCGCTCTGCTTATTGACGACATCCAATTTATTGCGGGAAAAGAGAGCACGCAGGAAGAGTTTTTTCATACCTTCAATACTCTTTACGATTCCCATAAACAGATCGTCGTGACCAGTGACCGTTCTCCCAAGGAAATCCCGCGCCTTGAAGAACGGCTGATCTCCCGTTTCGAATGGGGATTGGTCACGGACATTCAGCCCCCGGATATGGAAACGAGGGTGGCGATTTTGCGAAAGAAGGCGGAGCGGGACGCACTGGTCATTCCCGACGAGGTGACCGATTTCATCGCGCAGAAATTTCGGCTGAACATCCGGGAGCTGGAAGGGGCGCTCATCCGCGTCGCCGCGAATTCCTCCTTAATGAACCAGCCGATCACACTGGCTTCGGCGGGAGAAGTCCTAAAAAACTTATTAGTGGAGTCTGAGGAGCGGCTCTCGATGGAGGTGGTCCATGAAGCGGTCGCCAATTACTTTCAAGTCTCCGCTTCGGACATGAAATCTAAGCGAAGAAGTCGTTCGATTGCCTACCCGCGGCAAATCGCGATCTTTTTGATCCGGGAGTTAACTTCTCATTCGCTTTCTGAAATTGGGGCCCAGTTTGGCGGGCGGGACCACACGACGGTTTTGCACGCCTATGGAAAGATCGCAAGGGAAATTCAAACCGACGATCAGACGAGAAAAACAATTAACCACTTAACATTGCAGTTAAAACGTTAGTTTTGTGTTTAACCTGTGGGTATGCTGTTGGTGATTTGTGAATAATGTTTATTTTCCCCTTTCTTTCTCTATTAGGATGGTTTTGGGTTGATTATTTGTGGATTATTTTTACTCGTCTTTTGGTGATAGATTAAGGGGTTAGCGCTTTATCCACACCAAACAACGCACTACTACGATTACTAGTTTTATAACAAGATAAAACGGAGGATAGAAGTATGCAGATTTCCATCCAGCGCGCCGAATTAGAAAAAGCTCTTTCCAAAGTACAGAACGCCGTTTCCCATAAAATAACGCTGCCTATCCTTTCGAATTTCCTACTGGAAGCGGAAAGCGGCCAGATTAAGCTGACAGCGACGGACTTGGAGCTTGGAATGTCGGCGAAAGCGAAAGCAAAAGTTCAAGAATCGGGAAGCATTACTATTCCGGCAAAGAAATTCGTGGATATGGTGCGGGAGTTTCCGGAGAGCGAAATCCATATCACCAATAAAAAGAATCAGGTTATTAGTATTGAGTGCGAAAAGTCGCATTTTAAATTAATGGGGCTTGCTCCGGAGGAGTTTCCAAGATTCCCAAAACTGGACGAGAAGGATACTATTATCACGGAACAATTTTTACTCAAGACATTGCTGAGACTAACCTCTTTTTCCATGGCCAGCGATGAAACAAGATTCGTCCTTAACGGCGTTCTTCTGCATATTCAGGGGAAAACAATGGAGATGGTCGCTACCGACGGAAGGCGGCTCGCCTGCGCCAGGAGAACATTAAAAGAATCGAGCGGTTTTGAAAAAAGCGTTATCCTTCCCAAAAAGACGGTCCTCGAGCTGAGCAAAGGATTAAAGGACGAAGGGGAGATCAACATGGTCATCGGCGATAACCAAATTCTTTTCTCCTTTGACGACCTTGTGGTCCTGTCGAGATTAGTGGAAGGGGAATTCCCCAATTATGAGCAGGTCATCCCCAAAGAGAGCAAAGAAAAGATCAAGGTCAACCGGGATCAGTTCTTATTCGCTACCAAACGGGCGAGCCTGTTGACCAGCCAGGAATCGCAGTCGGTCAAGATGGAATTTTTTAGAGATAAGGCGATTCTCTCCAAGAGTTCTCCGGAAGGGGGGGAGGTGCGGGAGGAAGTGGGGATCGTGAACGAAGGGAAAGATTTGGCCATCGGATTTAATCCGCACTATCTGCTGGACGTGCTGAAACAATTGCCGGAGGAAGAGGTGGCCATTGAGCTGACTGCGGCCGATAAGCCGGGAATTATCCGGACCGCGGATCAGTATACGTATGTGGTTTTACCGATGCAGATTACCGGATAGCCATGGAAGCGGTCGCGATTAAAGCGGTTCTCCAAGAGGTCTTTCAGGGGCTCGAGGGGGGGCGCCAGCAGCGGGAGCGGGAACTCATTGCCGCCTGGGGAAAAGCGGTTGGAGCGAAAGCGGCCGCCCACACGGCTCTTTTGCGGGTTAAAAACCAAACACTGATCGTCGGAGTGGATAGCTCTCCGTGGCTCTATCTGCTTTCTTTTTATAAACAACGGATCCTGAAGAAAATGGAGACGCTGTCAGGGGAGTTTCAAGCGGGAAAGCTGAACGACATCCAATTTAAAACGACAGGAGTGGGAGCAGAGCAGCAATGACAACAGCGAAAAAAACAGCGGTAGAAGAGCAAACGTACGATTCATCTAAAATACAGGTTCTCGAGGGGCTGGAGGCGGTCCGGAAACGGCCGGCGATGTATATCGGCGATACAGCCGCGAGGGGTCTACACCATTTAGTCTACGAGGTCGTTGACAACAGCATTGACGAAGTTCTGGCGGGGCACTGCAAAAATATTTCCGTCGCGATCCATTCGGATAACAGCGTTTCCGTCACCGACGACGGCCGCGGAATTCCCGTGGATATGCACAAGACCGAGAAAAAGCCGGCGGTGGAAGTGGTGCTGACGATGCTCCACGCCGGGGGGAAATTCGACCGGCAGTCGTATAAAGTTTCTGGAGGGCTCCACGGCGTCGGCGTCAGCGTCGTGAACGCGCTGAGCGAGTGGCTGGAGGTCGAGGTGAAACGGGACGGGAAAATTTACCACCAACGGTATGTCCGAGGGAAAACGGCGACTAAGTTGACGGTCATCGGAAAGAGCAAAACGACCGGTACTAAGGTGACGTTTAAGGCAGATCGGGAAATTTTTAAAGCGGGAATCGAATACAACTGCGAGACGCTGTGGACGCGGGTGAGAGAACTGGCGTTCCTCAACAAAGGAATCCGGATCGAAGTCAAAGACGAGCGGAATGACAAAGAGCAGGTTTTCCAGTTCGACGGCGGGCTGGTTTCATTCGTGCAGTACCTCAATCAGAACAAACAGCCGACCCATCCCAAAGTCATCACCTTCACCCGCGAGAAAGACATGGTTCAGGTCGAGGTGGCCTTGCAGTGGAACGACGGCTACACGGAGAATATCTACTCCTTCGCCAATAATATCAACACGATTGAGGGGGGCGTTCATTTAAGCGGGTTCAAATCAGCATTGACCCGGACCTGCAACCAGTACGCCAAGGGAAAAAAATTACTAAAGGAAGGCGACCCGTCTCTGCAAGGAGAAGATATCCGCGAAGGGTTAACGGCGGTGATTAGCGTGCGTCTGCCGGAGCCGCAGTTTGAAGGGCAGACAAAAACAAAATTAGGCAACAGCGAGGTCGAGGGACTGGTTGAATCCATCACGAACGAATCGCTCTCGGCGTTCTTTGAAGAAAATCCATCGGTGGCCAATAAGATTCTGGAGAAAACTATCCTGGCCTCGCGGGCGCGCGAGGCGGCCAAGAAAGCGAGAGAGCTGACCCGCAGGAAAGGGGCTCTTGACTCTGGTTCACTCCCCGGCAAACTCGCGGACTGCTCGGAGCGCGACCCGGCGATGTGCGAACTCTACCTTGTGGAAGGGGATTCCGCCGGCGGCTGTTTTCCCGGGGATACTAAGATAGCATTGGCTGATGGACGGAACGTGAGTTTAATAGATTTAGTAGAGGAAGCCCGACAAGGTAAAGAACATTATTGCTATACCCTACGTCAAGATGGACATATTGGTATTGAGAAAATTTTGTATCCACGGATGACGAGGCGTAACGCGCAGGTCGTAAAGGTAGTTTTAGACAGCGATGAAGAGATTATTTGTACTCCAGATCATCAATTTATGCTAAGAGATAGCACATTTCAAGAGGCTCAGCAATTAAAACCGGAAACAAGTTTAATGCCCCTCAAGAGGAAATTATCGGAAGTCCAGGGACGTATTACTATTGAAGGTTACGAAATGGTCTTGAATCCAGCGACTCATAAGTGGGTTTTTACACATATGCTATCAGATCAATACAACGTAGAAAAGGGTATATACTCTATAAAAGATGGAGCGCATAGACATCATATTGATTTTAACAAACTGAATAATAATCCCACTAACATTGTCAGGATAAGTGAAGCAGGGCATTTGCAAATCCATAGAGAACACATTCGAAGAACGCTTCATCGCCCAGAAGTTATTGAGAAATGTAATAACGTTAAGAGACGTCCTGAATACAGACAAAAGATGGCTAACATCATTAAGGAAAAATACGGCGGGATGCTGAGCCAGAAAGCAGTTAAGCAATGGGAGAATGAGGCATACAAACGTTACATGACAGAGAAGTATCTTGAATTCTATAGGAGTAATGAAGAATATCGAAAAAGATCGTTGGCTGTCCTTAATGAAGCCCAAAGGCAATATTGGAATTCGGGAGAGAATCGGAAGGAACAGTCTGCCAGAGTCAAGAACTTTTTTAGTACTCATCCCGAGCGAAAAGTATGGCTTTCCGATAGCGCAAAAGATCAATGGAACAATACTCATCTTTTAGCGTGGCGGAGCAACAAAACAAAAGAGCACATGAGTCTTTTGAGATCAATCTACGAAAACGAAGGAAGTGTTGATGGCTATGAGCAAAAACGAGCACAACGACAGAAGAAAAACAAGAATTTACTAAAGATGAGTACGTTACTCCAGAGATTTTTCGAGAATGACAAGGGAAAACTCTTAGAGGCGGTGCAGGGTTTTAATCATAAAGTAAGAAGGGTTGAGGTTCTCACTCAACAGATGAATGTTTATGACATAGAGGTGCCTAATACCCACAACTTTGCACTTGCAAGTGGCATCTTTGTTCATAACAGCGCCAAACAAGGGAGGGATCGGAGATTTCAGGCGATTCTGCCGCTCAAGGGGAAGATCTTAAATGTGGAGAAATCCCGCCTGGATAAGATATTGAATAACGAGGAAATCAGAACGGTCATTGCGGCGCTGGGATGCGGGATTGGGCGCTCTGCCGAAGGAGACCAGGAAAGAGAAGAAGGAGGTTTTGATCTTTCAAAACTCCGCTACGGTAAGTTAATTATTATGAGTGACGCCGACGTTGATGGGTCCCACATTCGAACCTTGCTATTGACCCTGCTCTACCGTCAAATGCCAGAGCTTTTGGAGCAAGGACATGTTTACATTGCCCAACCCCCCTTGTTCAAAATCAAACGCGGGAAACGGGAAGAATATGTCGAGACGGAACAGCAGATGAATGAGATTCTGCTGGAGTTGGGGGTAGAAGGACAAAAGTTGATCAGCTCAAAGGAGAAAAAGGAATTTAATGAAAAGCTGTTACTGGAGATTAGTCGAGCCTTGGTCGCCATGGAGAAACTAGCTAGGGGAATCGAGAAGCGTGGAGTAAAATTTCTGGATTACATCTCTAAAATAGACAAAAAGACCAAAAAACTACCACTCTTTAAGGTAAAAGTGGATGAAAATGCCCATTTTCTCTACGATGATGAAGAACTGGCGGAGCTGGTTCAGCAGGTGGAAAAAGCGAAAGGGAAAGAGGTCGAAGTAGACGAAAATGGAGGCCAGGAGAAAGAAGGAATTCACGTGGTCGAATTCTATGAATCCCAGGAGCTAACGGAGATTATCGAGAAATTGGAGAAGCTTGGGTTAGACATCGCCGAATATGAACTGCCGGAATCGGAAAAAGGGATTATGGCGGATCCTCAAATGGGAGGGAAACCGAAAAAACCGCTCTACGCCATCTCAGACGGGAAAACCGATGTGGCGGTCTACAGCTTAAAGGAGATTCTGGATCGGGTCCGCGACGAAGGGAAGAAAGGGATGACGATTCAGCGGTACAAAGGGTTAGGAGAGATGAATCCGACTCAGCTGTGGGAAACGACAATGGATCCTGAGCGGAGAACCATGTTGAAAGTCACGATTGACGACGCGGTGGAGGCGGACAAGATGTTCACGGTCCTGATGGGAGACCAAGTGGAGCCGCGCCGCCAGTTTATCGAACAGCACGCGCCGGAAGTGAGGAATTTGGATATTTAACATGAATCCTGAAACTATCTATAGCAACTTTCGAGATGAAGCGTTGGCAACGATATTGTCTGCGAATAACTACAGCACATTCGTGGCGATGCCTCTTCAGGATAGATTTAGTTACCATCCCTCTCACATTCTCCAACGTGTGCTCAATTTCGCGGCTACACGTATTCAAAAGAGTGCGTTGCTCAGGTGGTTCCTACTCGCCACCATTTGGGGTCGTTACAGTGGAAGTGCGGAAACGAGATTAGATAAGGACCTTAAGGCGCTGGAAGAGAAAAATCCGTCACTCTTGAAAAATCAATTTGTTCCTTTAGATCATAAGATGTGGGCTATCGATCGATTTGAAAGTTTTCTGGAGGAAAGAAGAAAACTCTTGGCCCAGGGAATTAACCAGTACATTGAAAGCTTGGGCGGTTGCGCATTGATATCGATCGTGCGTTCTGGTTCGGACGGGCAGATTAAAAGCGCAATATAAGACCGCTTCTTTCAAAAGTCTGACCAAAGAAATACTTTTACGACCTTGTGTGGAGAAGATCGAACCTACTTGACTTAACATACCAAATAGGGTATACATAAAATAGAAAGGGAAGTCATGCTTCCAAAGTTCAACGAAGATGGATATCTCCCCCATGGAATCCATCCAGCACCCTTAAACGAAATCCAACAGCGATTCGGTGCGAGGTCCACCCAACGAGAAGAGTTGTTCAAAGGACTGATTTCTTTATTGGATTTAATGAACGCTCCCCGAAGCAAGCTGCGGGGTATTTTTTTACACTCCCCTCCCTTGATGGGAGGGGACTAAGGGGAGGGTGAATCCATCGTCTCACCTTTTCACCTTCACCCCCACCTTAACCCTCCCCCATCAAGGGGGAGGGGATTATGCGAAGCAAGCTTCGAGGAATTTACCAGGTGCGATTAAAGAGACACAAGACCAGTATTCGAAGATTTCTGCTGAATGGTAGTTTTGTGACAGACAAGGAGTCGCCCCGAGACATTGATTGCATTCTGATTGTCAAAGACACATTCGACTTTAGTGCGCCAGAAGCCGAGCAGTTACGAGAGGCTAAAGAGTTGTTTGGGATACATCTTTTTACATTAGGGACTCCTGGAGGTGATCATATGATCAAAAATGACCGACAATATGAATATACTCGAAGAAGACTAGAGGAATTTGCACAAGATTTGAGAGCGATCCAGGAGAAATACGCCTCAGATCCAAAGAAGCAGGCGCTATTGAGTCAAGGATATCGAGAACACATTGCCCAATTGAAAGCGGAGATGGCCGAGTATGAAAAGGTAAAAACGACGGAGTTACCGAAAGTTCTTCACGCCGAGAGCCCTCTTGACATCAGTCGTCTGTTGGTGCAGTTGAGAATTGCTCGTCATCTAACTCAAGAGGAACTGGCCGCAAGAGTGGGGTGTAAACAATCTGACATCGCCCGATTAGAACGCGAGGATTACCAGGGATACACCCTGAATCAGTTAAAGAAGCTTGCCGCCTGCTTGGATGCAAAGATTGAACTTGACGTCATTCCTGTAGAAAGACCCAAAGCAGCTTAGTGGGTCTACAAGATGCCACCCAAGAAGTACTTTGGCGGTGTTCCTTTAGGTAGTTTTTGATCAAAAAGTCTAGATAGAATGAGATTGTCAAGCGAGGGCAAAATGCCAGAAGGAAATCTTTATACTCGTAACGAGAAGTTAGTGCTGATGCCGATTGAAAAGGAGTTAAAGGATTCCTACATCAGCTATGCGATGAGCGTTATCGTCGGGCGGGCCCTGCCGGATGTCCGGGACGGTCTCAAACCCGTCCATCGGCGGATTCTCTACGCGATGCGGGAACTGGGGCTGGAGCATAACAAAGCCTATAAAAAATGCGCCCGTATCACGGGGGAAGTTTTGGGAAAGTACCATCCCCATGGCGATATGGCAGTCTATGATTCTCTCGTTCGCATGGCGCAGGATTTCTCGATGCGCTATCCCCTCATTGACGGTCAGGGAAATTTCGGGAGTGTTGACGGAGATTCACCGGCCGCGATGAGGTACACAGAGGCGCGCTTAGAGGAATTGGCAGAGGTGTCGTTAGAGGATATTGACAAAGAGACGGTTCCGTTTATGCCGAATTTCGACGAGACGTTGGAAGAACCAACGGTTCTTCCGGCGAAAGTGCCGAATCTTTTAATCAACGGCTCCAGCGGGATCGCCGTCGGAATGGCAACTAATATGCCCCCGCACAACCTCAACGAAGTCGTTGACGCCATCGTTAAAGTGATTGAGGAACCCGAAGCCGCGATCAAAGACCTCATTAAAATAATCAAGGGCCCCGATTTCCCCAGCGGCGGCACCATCTGCGGCAGAGACGGAATCGTCGAGGCGTATCGAACCGGCCGTGGGAAGTTGAAGATCCGCGCGAAGGCTTCCATCGAAGCGCAGAAGAACGGGAAAGAGGCGATCATCGTCACGGAGATCCCCTACCAGGTCAACAAGGCCAATTTAATCGAAGCAATCGCGCATCTGGTGCAGGATAAAAAAATTGACGGAATTTCCGATATTCGGGACGAGTCGGACAAAGATGGGATGCGGATCGTGGTGGATCTCAAGCGGGGAGAAAACGCGCAGGTGGTTTTAAACCAGCTCTACGCGCACACGCAGATGGAAGAGACCTTTGGTATCATCATGCTGGCGCTGATGGACAGCCGCCCGCAGGTGCTCAATTTAAAACAGATCCTGGTCGCCTACATTGACCACCGCAAAAATATCATCGTCCGGCGGACCACCTACGATTTAAACAAAGCGCAGGCGAGGGCGCATATCCTGGAGGGGTTAAAAATCGCGATCAGCGCGCTCGACGCGATCATCAAAACGATCCGTGCCGCCAAGAATCCGGCGGGAGCGAAGGAACAGTTGATAGCGATCTTTAAGCTGACCCCGGCGCAGGCGCAGGCGATTCTGGAGATGCAGTTGCAGAGATTGACGGCGCTGGAGCGGGAGAAGTTGGAAGAAGAATATCTGGAATTGATCAAGAAGATCGAACTGTACAAGGCGCTCTTGGCCAGTGAAAAGAAAGTGCTTGGGATTATTAGGGAAGAGATTCTCGATCTCAAGAAACGGTTCGGCGATGAGCGGCGGACCGACATTGTCGGCGACATCGAGCAGATTGACATCGAGGATTTAATCGCCGAAGAGGATATGGTCATCACCATCAGCCACGCGGGGTATATTAAACGGCAGCCGGTATCAACCTACCGGAAGCAAAACCGCGGTGGCAAGGGGGTGACGGCGGCCGAGGCGAAAGAAGACGATTTCCTGGAGGGGTTATTTATCGCGTCAACGCATGAACATATTCTTTTCTTCACCGACCGCGGGCGGCTCCATTGGCTGAAAGTTTATGATATTCCCGAGGCCGGACGTTATGCCAAAGGGAAACCGGTCGTGAATGTCCTGCAGCTGGAACAGGGAGAGAAAGTCAGCGCTTTTATCCCTGTGAAAGAATTCGACGAGAGGTTCTTAGTGATGTGCACCCGGCAGGGGACGATCAAAAAGACAGCCCTGAAGGAGTTTTCAAACCCCCGGCGGGGAGGAATTATTGCGGTCACGTTGGAGAAGGGGGACGAGCTAATCGAGGCGGCGCTGACCGACGGACGGCAGGAGCTCCTGCTCGCGACAAAAAAGGGGATCGCGGTCCGGTTTTCTGAAAAACAGGTGCGGGAGATGGGACGTTCGGCTAAGGGGGTGCGCGGAGTCCGTCTTGAAAAAGGGGACGAGGTCATTGCCATGGAAGTCGCTCAACCTAAAACGATGATCCTGACGGTAACGGCGGAAGGGGTTGGGAAGCGGAGCGAAGTCTCGGACTATCGCTTGATTAACCGCGGCGGTAAAGGGGTCATCAATATCAAGATCACGGAGAAGGGGAACGAAGTCGTCGGGGTTAAATCGGTCTCGGATGACGATGAGATTATGGTCATGACTCAAGCCGGGATGGCGGTTCGATGCGCCGTGAGCGGGATCCGTGTCAGCGGCCGCAACACCCAAGGGGTGCGGATCATCCGCCTAGCGCCAAAGGACCATGTTACCGCCATCGCCCGAGTCGTGACGACGAAAGAGGAAGAGCCGGAGAAGGGACAGACACAAGAGACAGTGAAGACGTAGGGAATGAGTCCAATCTTTTATTAAAACCCATTGAGATTGTCGAAGTTCCAACAGCGGTTTCTTCTGGCAATGAACCTCTCCGTAGCATCATGCCTCAGCCAGAGGCAGATCAGCCTTTGGCTGAAGAGGCAGATCAGCCTTTTCATAAGTAACCGTTTATGGGATTCCCTCAAAAGGGAACTGCGTAGCGATTTGATCAGTAGGATCAATACCCGTGTTACTATCCCCGGGTTATTTGAGCGTGGAGACGATTTTATTTGGATTGATTGAGAAAATCGAGGGAGAACCCATCGGAAAACCAACGGAGATGCTGTTGAGGCAGTTGTGATCTCGAACCCTTGACAATTGACCATTTTTATGGTTAACTATTTTTATGGACGGAGGTAAAACACACGATGACATTAACCTTGCCGGTATCAGAGGTCAAGATGAAGCTGACGCATTTACTGAATCAAATTCAGGAACAAGCCAACGAGGTGGTCGTTACACGCAGAGGAAAACCTGTGGCGATTATCCTCAGCTATGAGGAGTATGAAGGGCTAAAAGAGACACTGGAGATCATGAGTCATCCACGGTTAGTGACCGAACTGAAGAGGCGTCGGGGCTATTTTCGCGGGGGGGGCAAGGGATTAACGATTGAGGAAGCGTTTGGTGATTGATGTGTTGCCTTACCGTGTACGGCTAAGCCCACAGATCCGATCTGAGGTAGCGCACTTTGCCCCGATGTTAAAGAGAAAGATTAAAAGCGCGCTGAAGGTAATTGGACTGAATCCCTTCTTTGGGAAACCTCTCTTAAACGAACTGGAAGATTTTTGGAGCTACCCTGTTTCTCACCATCGGATCATCTACACTATTGAGGAACAAAGCAAGGAAGTGCGCGTTATCCTGATAGCTCCCAGACCTGAGGTTTATGAATTGTTGCTTGATCAAAGAAGAATAAAGAAGTTCAAATTCATAAACTAGTCGAGACAACATTTTTTCCATCCAAGTGAACCCAATGAGGTTGCGGATCATGGTAGGACAAGTATACCATAGAAATTTCTGCCATCAAGGCAAGGGCATTTGGTATAATAATCCCCACTGACCCCATCGTCTAGCCTGGTCTAGGACAACGGCCTTTCGAGCCGTCAGCACGGGTTCAAATCCCGTTGGGGTCGTTCTTGCTTGGTAGAAACGATTCGAGAGATCGAGAAGGGATTCTAAAAGAGAAATGTGCGGTATTATCGGGTATATCGGGAAACAGGAAGCGGCGGAAGTACTCGTGGATGGATTGCGCCGGCTGGAATACCGCGGCTACGACTCCGCGGGGCTGGCCATTCTCAATGGACGGGGGCTCACTGTCCAGAAAGCGCATGGGAAACTGCAGAGATTGGTGGACCGCCTTCAAAAAGACCAGCTCTTTGGAACCGTCGGGATCGGGCATACCCGGTGGGCCACCCACGGCGTCCCTAATGAGATCAACGCTCACCCGCACACAGACTGCAAAACAGAAATCGCCGTTGTCCATAACGGGATTATCGAGAACTTCCGGGAGATCAAAAAAAGTTTGGAAGGATCTGGCCATCAGTTCTATTCAGAGACCGACACGGAAGTGTTACCTCACCTGATTGAGAGCTTATATAAAGGAAACCTTTTTCAAGCGGTCCAGCAGGCGCTGCAGCGGGTTCACGGCAGTTACGCGGTAGCGGTCGTCTGCGCCAAGGAGCCGAACCGGCTTGTCGCGGCGCGCAAGGGGAGCCCCTTAGTGCTGGGCTTTGGGAAGAATGAATTCCTCGTCGCCAGCGACGTCCCCGCACTTCTGAAGCACACCCGTGAGATCATCTATCTAGAAGATGGCGAGATGGTGGATATTGGAATCTCGAGTGTTCGGATCCTGACGCTCGAAGGGAAATTGGTCCAGCGAAGTTCCGCTAAGGTGGATTGGGACATCTCGCAGGCCCAAAAAGAGGGCTATCCCCATTTCATGATTAAGGAGATCATGGAACAGCCGCGGTCGCTCGAGCAGACGGCGGTTGGGAGAACCCAACAAGGGAAGGTGGTGTTCCAGGAACTGGAGCCGCTCCGCGCCAAGTTAAGCGATCCCCAAAAAATAAATCGGACAATTTTATTGGGATGCGGCACGGCCCATCACGCGGGATTGGTAGGCGGGTATTTATTGGAAAAGCTGGTACAGGTCCCGGTCGAGACGGAGATGTCGAGCGAATTCCGTTACCGCTCGTCGTTGATCACACCGGAAACGCTGGTGATCGCTGTTTCACAATCGGGAGAGACGGCTGATACAGTGGCAGGCGTCCGCTATGCCAAAAAACAGGGGGCCACAGTAATCGCTATCTGCAATGTGGTGGGTAGTTCCATCACTAGGGAAGTGGACGTGACCCTCTACACTCACGCCGGGCCGGAAATTGCCGTCGCCTCCACAAAAACGTATACCTCTCAACTCGCCATTCTTTTTCTTCTTTCTCTTTATCTGGGAGGATTGCGTAAACTAGTCCCTGCTGATGAAAGTGAGCGGCTGCTTCAATGTTTCAAACAACTCCCCGAGCAGGTCGAGAAAGTATTGGCTCAATCTTCCAACATTCAAGAATTAGCAAGCCGCTATGCCCAGTTTGACCGGTTTCTTTATCTGGGGCGGCATGTCAATTACCCCAGCGCATTGGAAGGGGCGCTAAAGTTAAAGGAGATTTCCTACATTCATGCCGAAGGGTATCCGGCCGGTGAAATGAAACACGGGCATATCGCTCTCATCGATGACAATATGCCGGTGATGTGTATCGTGACCCAATCCAGCGTGTATGAAAAAATGTTCTCAAACCTTCAAGAAGTCCACGCGCGCGGCGGGAGAATTATCGCGATCGCGACCCAAGGGGATTCAGAAATTCGTGGATTGATCCAAGATGGTGTCTACTTGCCGGAAGCGCATGAGTTTGTCAGCCCAATCATTGTCGCGGTGGCGCTCCAACTGTTTGCCTACCATGTTGCCGTTCATCGCGGCATGGACGTGGACCAGCCACGCAATCTCGCCAAAAGCGTGACGGTAGAATGAGTTCCATGCTTATCCGCCGAAGGCGGACGTGCCTGGTACTTTCTTAGGATATCATGTCAGGCACTCTCTACATTATCGCCACCCCCATCGGAAATCTCAAAGACATCACTCTCCGCGCGCTCGAAACCCTCAAACAAGTTGACCTGATTGTTTGCGAAGACACTCGTCACACCCAGAAACTGCTCACGCATTACCAGATTCAAAAACCGCTGACGAGTCTTTTTGAACACAACGAACGGTTAAAAGTTCCTTCTCTGATTCGACAACTTCAAGAAGGGAGAACGATCGGATTAGTTTCCGATGCTGGCACGCCGGGTATTTCCGATCCGGGGTTTGTTTTGATTCGTGAAGCGATCCGGAATGAAATTCCGGTTATCCCAATCCCTGGATCTTCGGCGATGATCACCGCGTTGGTTGTTTCCGGACTGCCGACGGATCGCTTTTGCTTTGAGGGATTTCTCCCGCAAAAATCAGCCGCCTGCAAAAGAAAATTGGAAGAGATCAAAGAGGAAAGACGGACAATGATTTTTTACGAATCCCCCCATAGAATCGTCAAGACGTTAAAACTGATGCTGGAAGTCTGGGGGGATGTTTTCATCGTTTGTGCCAGAGAGTTGACGAAACTGCACGAGGAAATCCTGCGAAAACCGTTGAGCGAACAAATTCAACATTTCACTCAAGTCCCCCCTCGCGGCGAAATGGTTCTTGTCATCAATCTGCGCTCGACTTAGGGCGGACTGGAAACTTGACAACTGGGTCAACAGAGTGGTATCCTTTAAAGTGATAAAGTAACTTAGGGAAATGAATCATATCCCTTTTAAGCCGGTCCTTGAGAGACGGGCAAAGGAGAGATAATGAAAGCGGTTTGGACTATTAAAAAACTCGCCGTAAGGCGAGGGGAAGCTTATCTCGAGCGATCGAGGTAAGCTTATTTTTTTAAT
>CAYJQR010000041.1:0-14916 GCA_964372345.1 uncultured Planctomycetia bacterium
GGTTTAAGGGGGTAATATTTCGAGCCTGTTTCATCAGGGGGTCTATGTTTTAGAAACGAACTGATATTTCAAGAAGACGCAGCTGTTTCCAATTTTAATAGAGTTTCGGGGTTGGCGGTGCGCTTATGAAGGCCTATTTGCTGATTAGTTTTTAACCCTGCCATTTTCTTAAGACCCAGTAAATTCAATATCCTTCGAAAGAAATACCGATATTGATCCCACCGGATCCGTGTAATCAAACAGAGAATTATCCGTGGTTTTATGTAAAACCTACGAATCGCGCGGCGCTGAATTTTTGATAGTTCCTGAGAACTTACTTTTGCCATTTTGGGGTTAAACGTGTAAACATTAAATGTTGACCAGTCAAGCTCCTCTCCTTGAGAATATTCCCGTTTCCAAAGATCGTAGATCTCTGTCCCAGGAAGGGGAGTTACCTTTGAAAAGTTTGTGCGGTTTAAAGGCAAGGATAACGCAAATTCCACCGTACTTTCAATTTCTTCACGCGTTTCTGTCGGAAATCCAATCATGAAAAAACCACACGATTCAATTCCGGCATCACTCACCCAACCAACTACTTTTCGAACCAGCTCAACATTTAAGTGTTTCTTAATGAGGTCCAGGATCCTTTGGTTTGCCGATTCAATTCCAAGCGACATTAGATAACAGCCAGAACGTTTCATGAGCGCTAACATTTCCGGATCCAAACGATCTATCCGAACTCCGTTAGGGAGACTCCAGATAACGTCAATATTCTTACGGATAAGAGCTTCACAAAACTCAAAAACCCTTTCTCGTTTAATTGTAAAATTATCATCTTCGATCTGAATCTCACGAACTCCATATTTAAGATAGAGCATCTCCATTTCGTCTATAACCTCACCGACACTACGCCAGCGCATCTTCTTGCCAGCGGTAATTGGAGCGCTACAATAGGTGCAGGAATAAGGGCAGCCACGGGATGTGATAATCGGAGCCAAAGGAAATCGACGCGCAATCATGCCATGCGGTGCTTTTGGATAGCTTCGCGGATCAATTAAATCCCATGCTGGTTGGCCAAAATCATCAATGTCAGGATAGAATGTCGGTTGGGGAGAAGTTCTAACGGGTTTTCCATCTTTCCAGTAAACGATTCCCTCGATTTGTGACGGATCTTTCCCTTCAACAATCTCGTTTAATACTATCTCCCCTTCGCCAATACAGGCAACATCAGCTCCAGACTGGATAAGTGCCTGGACAGGATTTGCAATTGTATGGGGTCCGCCAATCACGGTAGGAAGACCGAAAGATTTAGCCCTTTCAACTTCGCTAACCATTTCAGGGAAGTATGTTGTCATAGAAGTTAGACCCACCCAATCATATTCCTTTGGGTTATAGGTCACTTCTTCGCGAAGACCGTCTATCACCCGAACAGAATGGCCTCTTTTTAAGAGTGAAGAAGCTAGATAGCCAAGTCCTAGGTGTGGAGCGACAATATAACCATTATATTTCGGACTAATTAAAAGTACTCGCGCCATTTCGCGTCACCCCCTTTATTTCCGTGTCCGATATAATACTTTAGCCAAATGCTTGTAAGAATGTCAAATAAAAAAACATGCGCCCGGCAGGACTCGAACCTGCTGCCTTTTGGTTCGAAGCCAAACGCTCTATCCAGGTGAGCTACGGGCGCTTAAAAACTGATGAGGAGATTTCATTGTGGTAATGGACTTTGCCAGCAGGCCTTTCCCACGAAAAATGGTCCTAATGACTTGATATATTTCGCCGTCTGCTGGGTTTTTCGCATGTCCTGAACAATACGGGAAAGAGGATACAGTTCAGGCCCCACTAAACCGATGACAAATTCGTTATCATTTTTATCCAAGCCAAAACAGGCGAGCCGGATGTCGTGCGCGTAATTCGCTTCCCCATACGCCATGCCGATTATCGCATGTTCCATAAGAATCTTTCCTTGCTCTTCCGGGTTTAGCAGAGCAAACTCCGGTTTTCTGCGAAGAGGATACCAAACCGCCCACGGCCATTGAGGGTTGAGCGCCGTGCGACGGGGTTTTTTCAATAGCCAATCCTCTAAATCCGACTCCCTCCCCAAAGCGTAAGTCCGGCCGAACATCGTCAATTCCGGTTTCTGAATTAAAGAAACAAATGGCTCTTCCTGAAGCACCCGTCGGACTTTCGTGACAAAAATATTCGGATCTTCCGCCATCAATAAAAGCCCCATCCCGCGGGCGTCATTGATGTCTTCATAGAGGACCCCTTCAATCCGGGAAATAGCCAACGCCTGCGCCAATATCCCTAGTTCCGCGCACCCTCCGAAAGCAAGGAACTGACAGAAAAGGCGTTTGCCGCTCGTCTGACGGTCGCCGTTGACTGCCGCTCCCGTCTCACGGATATCTAACGACTGTTTGGTAGAAGAAATTTGATGATCCATGCTATTTATATTCCTGCGAAGCCCTGCTTCGCCATTCAATACCCTAACAATGGTATGGCTTCGCAGGGGGCTAAGCAGAACTTGTTCCTGCGGTAGCCCCACCGGGGTCTTATTTGTCGAAGGGCGAAGCAGAAGGGTCGCTGGCTCAGCCGAGTTAGACTGAATTTGATCAGCGAACCGGCACCTTATAATCCGTTATTTTACCAACAAGCGTGACAAGTTGGATTCTGATTCCTTACGGAGTCCGTGGCATTGTTTCAGGATTAGCAACAAAACGAGCGACTCGCGCAATCTCCAAAGCACGCATTTTTCTAACATCTTTATCCGAAGACCAACCAACTATATTTGCATGATTAGGGTTATCCAAGACCGGATGAGGCACAACATTAAGTTGTTGGGCCATCACATGAGCAGTTTCTACATCTGCCCTTCCGTGAAGGGTGCGAGATATGCTCCCAGCTATTTTCTTCCCAATCGTCCAAATATCATTCTCAGTAAGATTCAAATGACGAGTAACGGAAAGCTCTAAAGGTTCATCGGTTGGGATAAAAGCGTCTTGTTTGACAGTTTGGTCTTGCTTGCGGAACCATTTTGAAGCAGTAATATACCGTGCCAAGAGTTCGCTGGAAGCGACAGAACCTATCATCTTACAGTCCTAGTGACCCGTGAGATTAATCCAAGTAAATCTTCTGAAACATCAAACAAAGCAAAATCCATCCCATGCCTTCTAGTTGCGCCAATTATAGCGGCATAGTAAAGCCAGCCACCGGGATTAATACTTATTGAAATAACCCTATTGGGAGAGCGATACCATTCCAAAGTGATCGCTCCATCTGGCTCAGCACCAACTTCCGGAGCTTCGATACCCAAGGGAAATGATTTAAGAAATGCTTTTGCGCATTGTAGAACCTCTCCGGAGATCGGCTTTGCGCGTTCCCCGTCCCATCCCTCAGAAGAACATTCTTCAAAAGTGTCGTCTAATTGCTGAAAAGTACCTTTAGCGGCAAAACCCAACGCATTCGACATTTGTAAAATCTCGAAAATCTTTTCTCTTGCCTGAGCAACAAACCCAGCACCAGATGTTGTTTCATCAGCGTACCCAGAAATAGTTAGGGGCATTGCAATAGTAGTCATATTATTTAACCTCCTCTATCAGCTTTTCTGTTACACTACCAAAAAAGATTTTATTTTTTACCCAACGCATCTCTTCTAAGCACTCAATGATTCGCAGTTCATTATATGCGAATTGGCTCGGCATAAATACGTCTATATCCAAAAGCAAACCGATTTCGCCCGGGACATTCTGAACAGTCTTTATTACATTAACAGAATATGCCGTTTCGGGAACTTGCATCACATCGTGGTGCAGATAACCGGCAAGCGGCCAGTTTAAGTCTTTTAACGATTCAGGAGGATATTTATAATAATCGGAAAGCTCAATCGTTGCTTGCTTAACCGCTATACGATTAATAAAACGCAAGCCAATTCTCCTCACCTCGGTTGGTTTAAGTAGCTCACAATAAATCGCCCACAAACGCAATGCCTCTTGACTAAATGTACCCCAATCTGCATATGGCTTTAACCGACTAAAAACAAATGCCCCCTTGTTAAATTGAGCAATGTGAAGATTATCATTAACATGCAACTTTAACCCTACGCAACCAACATCCTCAAACGCAGGTTTTCCCGGTAGCCCGGGTGGCACAATTTGAACCCTTGCTTCGCGTATTGTTTCAACTTTAGGGAAATCGGGGAGGCGTTGCTTTAATTCAGCCTGTAAACTGGTTTCATCCCACTTTACAGAAGGAACAACACGAATATCAAGGACAGCTTCAACGATTGGAGCTTTGGATAAATGAGGGAATTTTTCTTTTAAATCTATTGGTTTCGCCATTTTATATATTGTACCAGAAAATTATTAAAACTGCAGAACATTATACCTATAAAAAGTGTGAATACGCTATAAAAATATGATCAATGAATCTTCGCAATGTATGACCAATTTTCACCTGTAATTTTAGATAGTCCTCTAACCGTATTTACCCCATGAGCTTCTTTTAATCTTTGATAATATTCTACCTTATCTAAAGGGAAACGCGATAAACGATTCAAATGGGATTGATGCCTTTCCCAAGCTTTTTGTTGAAGAATACCTATATCGGCCAAGTCTTCTGGCCGTGTTCCTAAGCATATTTTTCGCTTGAAATTGGTAAGAGATAAAGAAAGGAGATTCGGAAATATAAGTTCTCGGCATTATTGCCGAACATCTTTTCAGATACCTGATCAATTCAACCATTTCTGACGGGGTAAACTCTACCGATTCGCCCTCAGATAATGAAAAACCCTCACGCTCTTGTGGCTCGCAAGAGCCTCGGTTCGCATGAGGGTAATAATTGGGGTGACTAACGGGAGTTGAACCCGCTCTAAGAGAGCCACAGTCTCTTGTGCTGCCGTTACACTATAGCCACCATAAGACCGTCGTTACGGCAATAATTCCTGAATCGAATCTTTCGTCTCTTCAGCGGCTTTGCCGATTTTCTGAACTACTTTCGGAATTCCTGTTTTATCGGCCGCCTTGCCAAGCCGCTCTCCCCCCTCCTGAATCGCTTCCTGCCCCTTCTCCGCGATCTGTTGGACTTTGAAAGGGATAGAACTGGCAATGACGCTTTTCATGAAATCAGTCGAGAAATTAACGGAGCTCACCCTGAAGGGCTGCAGATGGCCTTTGACAAAAACCTCCAGATTGGCCCCTTTCCCGGACCGTTCGAACCACTGCCAGACCGTTGCCGAAGGGATGCCGAACAGTTTGCCATCCAAGGAATTTTCCGGTTTGACCGTCACATCCGACATGCGAAACCGGCACACGGCCGTCAAGACATTCTCCGCCGATTTTGCCTCGCTGGAAAGCTGTATTTTACACGATTCCAGGTTTAAAAAAAAGGCGGCGTCCCCCTTCAGATACGGTTTAAACTGGGCCATGTCTAAATCTTTGACCTCTAAATTTGCCTGCAGATCCCGCCGGAGCCAATTGATCCATCCTTTAAGAATAATTCTGGAGACAGATTCCTGTTGATTACCGCCGGGATTCACCCTGGAAGAAATGGCAAAATGAGTCACCGTCGTAGGACGAGGCGGCCATTGCAATTGCCGAAGATGAAGTTCGACGCGGTCTAAGACGGTTTGAAGCCCATTCGGGTCAGCCAGCGCGTTGTCGAGAATCATCATTTCTCCATCGCTGAGATCGATTGCTTTAATCGCTGTGTTCACCGCCTTTGCCGGAGACGATTCTTTTTCTGAAGAAGTCTGCAGCATATCAGAGACATTTAAAGTGCCGTCAGGGTTTCTGACTAAATAAAGCTTTGCCTTCTCCACTTGAATATGGTCAATAACGATTTCACCCCACATCCAGGAGAGAAGATTCGGCCGCACCGTTAATCGTTCCATCTCCAGAAAGCGCGGCTGGGAAGTGGTCGGAGCGGCTTTCTCAAAAATACGAACACCCTGCAAACAGAGGTCAAAAGGGAGCCGTAATTCAATGTCCCGGATATAAGCGTGTCGGTTCAACTGCTTGGACAGTTCTATTTCAATCCTTTGGTGGAGTTGTTCAATCCCCCAGCGATACCCGACAAATCCCGCGGCGACGAGTATTCCTAAAAGAATGATCTTCTTTTTCATGAGTTCTTTATATTTATTGAGTGCCCCCGGGCCGATTCGAACGGCCGGCCACTTGCTTAGAAGGCAAGTGCTCTATCCAACTGAGCTACGGGGGCGTGACACACGTGACACGGTAATTATCGGGGTGCTCGGATTTGAACCGAGAACTTCCTGGTCCCAAACCAGGCGCTCTAGCCAAGTTGAGCCACACCCCGTCTTTTCATTAATGTTGCGCTTCGTTATGGGTACCCGGCGCTCTAGCCTCCGCCGGAGGCGGATCAGCCTTCGGCTGAAAACTGAGCCACGCCCCGCTAAAACCTTTTAAATAGTTGGTTTATTGTACCATCTACATCTTGTCAAGAGCAACCAACGCTCGGTATAATGACTTTATGCTACGCTGGCGATGGCGTTACGCGATCCTTGGTGTTATTTCTTTTCTGGCCGCCGGCAGTTTTCTCTCTCTTTGGGGAGCGCGTTCCTACCTGACTCAACAGGTCATTCCCGATCTAGAAAGCAAACTCCAGATCCGGATACAAACATCGAGTATCGAGTTAAGTCCTTTCCGCGGCATTCTCATTCGGGAGTTAAAGATCCTTTCGATTCAACCCGGATTCGCTTCCAAGGAATTTTCAGCCGATCAAATTCTGCTATGGAGCTATCCCTGGGAATGGTGGCAGAACAAAGAAATTGAATTCCATTACCAGATAGAAGGGATTCAAAAAACAAACCTTGAAATCGAAGGAAAAGGAATTTGGAATCGTGACCAAAAGATTTTGACGATCGAGCCTGTTTTTGAAGGATCGTTACTCACTTCTCTGGTCTCTCCTTTAAAAACTTCCTTCAGTTACGGCCTTCAAAATCAGGAATGGAAAGCAGCCGCGCAGGCCTCTTCCGGCGTTACCGCGCAGCTTCAAGGAACTATCACTCCGGAAAAATTATTCGTCCGGCCGTCCTGGATCCGCTTTCGGGATTCATTCTTGGAATACCACGGCGATCTCACGGCGCTCAACAACGGCGGCCAGCTCTATCTGGACGCCGGCGGCGCTTTGAAACTGGATCAGATTGAAAAATTGCTCACGGGGAAAACCGAAATTTTTACTAGGATTGAACCGGAACTTTCTCACGTCGAGTTTGGGACAGCCGTTGAAAATAACCAGATTATTCTGGAAGACCTCATCGCTAATTACGCTCTCGGATACTTGAGTATCCGCGGTGTTTATGACTTGGCCATCCCCCACCGGTTCCGTGTTTCTCTGCGCGGAGACCAGATGGAACTTTCTGAACTTCTGGAAGAATCCTTGAAAAAAGGGAAATCGCCCGAGGGGCTCCTCACCTGGTCCATTACCTTTCATGGCGACACAAAGAACCTGGATGGCCTGGAGGGTCAGGGACTTTTTGAAATTACCGACGGGCGTTTATGGGACTTGACCGTGTTTCAAGGACTCGCCAAGGCGCTTCAGATTTCTCAGCTGCGGCGGGTGACTTTTAGCGGGGCTTCCGGAAGATTCCTCCTAAAGCGGAAGCAATGGAACTTTCCCCAGGTTCAACTGAGAAGCCGGCAACTGACCCTCGATGGCCGGGGAACGATCGAATGGAACGGAGAGCTTAATTTTATGGTGGGGATCACTTTTTCACGGGAATTCCTCAATGAGATCGGCGGAACGCCCAGCGGATTGATCGCGGGCCTGTTGACTAACTCTTCAGGAGAGGCCTTCACCCAGATCAAAATCACCGGAACTATTCAGAACCCGAAATACAAAATTGACCCTATCCCCGCCCAGAAGATTTTTCAGGGGATTTTTCAACGGATCCTGAGATAAAATCTTTTGCCTTGGCCAAGGCCTGCGAACGGTGGCTGATTTTGTGTTTGACCTCAGGCCCTAACTCCGCGAAGGTCTGTTTGTATCCCGTTGGAATGAAGAGCGGATCATAGCCAAAACCGTAATTTCCAGCCGGCGTAAAAGCGATCGTCCCTTCACACTTTCCCTCGACGACTCCAAGCAGTCTCTTTTCATGAGCAATCGCGACAGAGCATCGGAATCGCGCCGTTCTTTTCTCCGGAGAAATGTCTTTTAACAATTGTAATAATTTCTGGTTATTCTCTGGGTCGGCAGGGGCGGGCCTTGCGGCCGCAAACCGCGCTGAGAAAATTCCCGGAGCTCCGCCCAATGCGTCCACTTCCAATCCTGAGTCGTCCGCCAGAACCCAGTCTGGAGTCTGGTGAGCAATGGCCATTGTTTTCTTGACAGCGTTCTCCCAAAAACTCTTTCCGTCCTCGACGACTTCCTCGACCTTCCCATCCCACTCTTTCAAAGAGATCACCCGTAGAGGGAATCCCGTCAAAAGTTCCTGGATCTCCCTGAATTTTTTTGGATTCTGGGTAGCGACGATCAGCTTCATTAAATTCTGACCGCCTGTTTTTGGAGTTGAATCAACTTTTGGACCGCCTGCGCGGCAAGATCCAGCATCTGATTCAATTGTTTCTTCGTAAAGGGATTGGCTTCCGCGGTCCCCTGCACTTCAACCAATCGCCCACTGCCGGTCATCACGACATTCATGTCCACATCCGCTTTTGAGTCTTCATCGTAGTTTAAATCCACCATCAAGTTGCCATCCAAAATCCCCACACTCACGGCCGCCAAGTAATCCCTAATGGGAGATTCTGTCAGAACACCGCTTTTTTGTAATTTCTTAATCGCGAGCGAAAGCGCGACAAAACTTCCTGTAATGCCCGCTGTGCGGGTCCCGCCGTCTCCCTGGAGAACATCACAATCAATCCAGACGCTCCGTTCCCCCAATAACTTCATATCAACAACGGAACGGAGACTCCTGCCGATCAACCGTTGAATTTCCTGAGCCCGCCCGTTGGGGCGTCCCCGCGATCCTTCGCGGGCAATCCGCTCCCGGCAGGAACGGGGAAGCATGCCGTATTCCGCCGTGACCCATCCTGTCCCTTTTCCCCGCAGAAACGGGGGGACGGTCCCTTCCACTGAAGCGCTGCAAATCAGGTGGGTGTTCCCCATTTCAATCAAGCAGGAACCCTCGGCGTATTTTAAAACATCTTTTTTGATTCGGATCTTTCTCATCTGATCCGTTTTTCTACCATCACTACGAATAGATTCCATGAGTCCCTCGTTAGAGAACCTCAAATCCTACCTGAGAAAAATGGGAGTCAACCGAAACATTTCATTTTTCTTCCTCTGTTAGATCATATTGACTTAATTCATTCTCCTCCATGAGAAATTGCAACATCTCTTCTGGTGTGGCGGGTGCCATGCTGAATTCTTTCTTTTCATACTCCTCAATGAACGGGATAACAGAGCTTAAATATTGCGTAACCGCCCGTTGACTTGCAAGGTCTATATTACCCATTTCTTGCTCTCGCATCAAGATACCTACCGCTTTTATATAAGCACGATACATCTGTCTATTCTTCATCAGTTGAGGTGGAAGATGCAGATAGAGCCATTTCAATAAGGCATGTTCTAACGGTTCCTCATAGGGTTTTAATTTCCGTTCTAAAACTTGAATTGTCATTCTTGATACCTCCTCCACTTTCCACGATCATAAATAGCGCATTGCTATGATTTGTCAAGTGTAGGTTCTTAAAGAATTACGAGACCCAATTAGTTTTGGGCAAGATTTTCAATCATCACAAAGATTGTTCTACTCTTTCATTCTGATGCAATTTTCTTTCTCTTGTTTCTATGACCACCCTGTCCACAATCGCTAAGAGAGCAGGCACCCCGTAAGCTTCTTCTTTTTCACTACGAATCACTTCCATTGCCTCCTGCCATACCTCGGTCATTTTTTCTTGTTGTCTTGCTTTCTTCCATTGATCCCACACAGAAAAACCTAAGACCGAATCAAAGATTTTCTCAACGGTGAGTACCCCCTGCCCCTCTAAAAGAACCATGACCGTCAAGAGGTGTTTCTCTAAGTCGGAAGCGGCATCCAAACGTTCCATGAACCTCAAGAGTTCTCTTCTTCCTTTTTCTGTATTGAGAATACTCTTCACCCAATCAACATACTCCTTATCTAACCCTTCCTCTTTTACCCGAATATTGATATCTTTCTCTAACACTTCCCCCCATGACCGAACATCTCCATTCTTTTGATTAGAGAACCAGACAGCAGGTGAGTCCTTCAACCATTCTTGACAGAGTTGCATGAAACTTAAAAAACCCTCTTCGTTGAGCTCTTTCTTTTCCAAGAATTTGCCATTCTTGTAAAAAAGCACGACAAACGAAGCCGCTAGACCTAAGAATAATCCCCAGTCAATGGGTTGCTTCATCATCTCGGAGAAAGTCTCTTCTAAAATTTCCTGCTTTAACCTTTGTAACGGTTCTACTTCACTGGTGGTCAATCGTAACCCCTTATCCACATCTTGAGCAAGTTCTTCTAAAGCATGATCTACATGCTCCATTTCCTTGACCGCCTCTGTGTGATCCTGCAAGGGATTGCCCCGTTGGTAAAGAAGTTGAAGTTGATTCAGGAGTAATCTCTCTACTCTTGTAGTTCCTCCCAGGTGCGTTAAAATCGGCTTATATCCCTGTTTTTTTTCAAAATCCCCTGACCATTCTCTGACCTGCCTTAACAATTCTTCTTTTATCTCACCCTTTATCTCACCTGCCTCTTTTTCGATCGTTCTCTTAAGTATCTCCTTGGCTAACTGATGGACCTCGGTTGAGGCATGATGAGACATCAACACCCCTACCACAAAGGTGAGAGCCGAGGGACGATGATACTCCAGATGCGGATAGACATAGCCTCCTTGAGAAGGCGACAAAACTGCCTTGACATAGTATAGGTACCACAGGATCGTTTTTTCATATTTCTGTTTCACTTCCTCGCTTTTTATCCGATTCATATCTTGCAACAGGCGCAAAAGAACTTTATCAAAATGGATATCCGGCCTTGCGAGGAAATTACCTACCTCAAAATAGAATACCTTTGCCTCAGCAGTAGGGGAGTGTAATTTCCAAATGTGCTTCATAGGTCCATCTGAAAAATACTCTTTCGTGTCAGGGAAGTAACGCCAATGTCCCACATACCGCACTTGTCCATCACCCATAACGTTCAAAACCGAACCAGACGTTGGATCAAAGGAGCCTATTTTGACCTCTCCAACTTTTGAAGGTTGAGTCAGATCATCCAGATAAACATACCATTGTCCGCCCTCCTCGGCCCGGTAGAGAAGATGGCTTGAATCCATCAACTGTAAGTCTTCAATTTCACTGTGCGTGGCTCTGGTGATGCTTCCTGATCCTTCATCCCACATCACTATCGTATGACCCACTCTCGCTCCTAACGTCCCACCTGAACCCTCCCATATATCTTGTATCCGTATCCAAACTACTCTTTTCCCATCTTCTGACATCCAAAAGGGTGCATTATTAGTGACTCGTTTGTACTTCACCTGTTCTGGGGAAAGGCTCAAATCTTCTACAGTCAACAACCTTCCATCTGAATAAGCAATTCTATTACTGTCCTTAGAAATCTCAAAGTTTTGACACTCTTCAGCAACTAACGTTTCAGCCCCCCTCGACTCCTCACTGAATAAACCTTCTATCGAAATCCTATAAAGCTCCCCTCTTCCTGTATACTGCAATGGATCTAAATAAAAGAGAAATTTCCCATCGTTTGTCATTTTAAACATGACTCCAGATTTCGCAGGGATCGTTTTGACTTCTTCCCCTTTATGGATCACAATGACTTTCTTACCCTCTTGTTTTCCAGCGTAACTGACTACAGTTCCATCACCAGAGGCATGGAAATGATGCTTTCCTTCCCACCCAAAGGTAATGCCTTGAGGTAACACCTGTTCTTCATTACGATACAAACGAGCCCTTAACCGAGGATCGTACAACCAATAATACCATACCGTTTGTCCATCATCTGTCATAGATAAAAAATACGGAATGGAATTTTCTTCTTCCAGTGTTGCTATTTTTCTCCCATTGAGATAGAAAGTAAAATCACCAGCTAGGGTAGTAGTTATATAAGCAAACCCGCTTCCGTTGTCTGCCAGAATGATATCCGCACTATCTTCATTTTTACGATAGGAGTACTCGTGGATTTTCTTTCCATCCTGATAAAAAACTAACAACTGTTTTGTATCCTCTTCTCTGAAATCGCCCATTTTTGAATAAAGGGCATCGAATGCAACCAATCGGCCATTTTTTGATTGTTGGAGTGGAAAGAGATAGGATAATGGCATCCCTTCGTGTGCTATTTTTACTTTGAATATCTTATCGCCTTTTAGATAAGCCACATCCCTAGATCCTTTCTCAACTCTTATCGGTAAATGACGAGTCATCTCTATCCGCACATCGCCATTCTCATCGGCATAAGGAGCTAATTCTACTGCCCTCCCCAATACCTGCCAGTCTTCTTGAGAATTTCTTATCACAAAGAAGAATACTCCTTGGAGGTACTCATAGTACTCTTTTAAGAGTAAATTCTTCTCTTCAGATTCTGACATCCTATCAATGGCATCCTCCCACACCGTAACAATCACTTGATTGATGCTTACCTTTGAGAACCCTGCAATCTCCATCTGATGACGAAGCTGTTCGATCGTACTTTTCACCACTATTGAGAATTTCGATGGATTGTTTTGGTAGATGAATGCTAACTGTCTCTGAATGTTGCCCGCCATTTCTGCTAAACGAAAGGATACTCCGTAATTGTCCAAAATAGTCATGGGTAGTACAGCCGATTCTTCCCTCTTGACTTCGTGATTTTCGTCTAGTTTCGTCGCGATTTCCTGCTGTTTTTGTTGCAGTCTACCTTTCTCTGTCTGAAGGAGTTGTATTTTTTTCTCTAAATCGTCCAACTTTTCTACATCGGCATCCCTGACAATAAGATAGGGCGATTGCTCAAAAACTGATGAATCATTGTCAAAACGATCTTGCGCTTGTGCCTCCATGGGAGAAGACCACTCTTGCTGATCCCTATCAAAATACTGAAAGTTAGCATGGCCCTCATGTAGGGTCAATTCAACATCGCCGTTATTCTGGATCCCATTTAAAAACCGCGTGGCAATTCCCAACTCTCTAGCGAAAGCAGAGATGAGCGTCTGGAGTTGTTCACACTCTAGGTAACGATAACCGTTCTTTCTAACTTTGTCTAATTGATTGACCAGTTGACCTCTTTTTTCATGATGCTTTTTATCCAGTTCCTTGTCTAAGGAGTACTCTGAATCCTTTTCGATAAAATGGATGAAATAATTGATTCTCTCTTTATCGGTAGAAAGTCTCTTAGCATAATTGATTGCAGACTCTGTATCTTTCATTAAAGATCCCTGAACCATTTTTGAAAAATCTTGAGAGTTTACAGAAGGAGGTTTTAGTTGTTGTACGTATTTCCCAATGCCGAAACTACAGGTGATCTGTGTTTTAGAGGTATTCAGCCAAAAACCCCCAAAGGCATCTTGGTGGAGTGAATACTCGATACCGCCTTCAGAAAATCGGAATGACTCCACAACAGGAGCGTAACCCCAAGGAACAGGGAGCGATGTAAATGAACTCTCAATCTCTCCTAAGAGTAAGAGACGATTCTCGATAACTCCCACCTCTTTTCCAAGAAAGAAAGGGGTATTGTCTTTAGAACGATCAGAAAATCTCCAACCTCCCTGAGTCACATCAAAATCATTGGTGATTTCCTCAACAAAGAATTCTCTCAACGGAGTTTGCAATGTCCAAATAGCTCTGTTCTGATAGGGAGACTTTGGATATAAATCAGGCTTCGGGATTTGTAGTCTTCCTTGAGCGTCTTTTGACGTTGTCGGCTGGACAGAACGCCCCTCCTGAGTTGTTTCTTGAGAAGATTTTCCTCCCATCCCTTGAGCCATTCTACCTGGGAGAAAATTTTGACTTTTTTTCTCATAATTCTGAACCGCTTTGGTTTGTTTCTCTTCTATTCTTCGCGTCATCTCTTCTTTTTGTCTCTGGAGTTCTTTAAGTTCTGCTGATAGGCGACTTTGATCTTCTTCGAGTCTCCTTTGGTTCTCTAACAACAAAGAACGATCCTCTTCGGTACGAACCGTAGGGACCAGTTCCTTTCTTAACTCTGATATTTCCCTTTCTATCAATGCTGACATAGTTGCTGGGGATGCGGATCCTCTCTGTATTGAATCCACGCCTACACCGACTCCCTGAATATTCTGGTCATCATTCTGGAGGCCTATTCCACTGCCAGATGATTCTCCCAGCGAATGAATCTGCATGGCAATCAATCCTCCCAATGCCGCCACGCCAACAACGATACTTCCAATGGCGATTGCATTTTTTTTATGTCTCAGCCATTTTGCCCCACTGGTGAGTCCTTTTTCGATCCACTCTTCTGATTTTTTCCCTTGATCGGATTCTGTTACTCGTGCTACCTTCGATTCCCACTCTGGATGATAGGCAGGGTGTGCTTTCAAATACTCCTCATCTATTGGATCCATGCCGATCAGCCCTTCTGCAAAATCGGGCAACAGGAGTCCTGCAGATTCAATTTGGGCAATCAATTTCTGTTCTACCTTTTTCTCTGTCTCCTCATCCCAACGGCCCACGGTTTGGAGTTTTTCTTTGAATGCTTGGCGTTTTTGGTGATACCACAATTCGGCACACACAATATCTAAATTTTGTTCGATGTGAATAGGATCAAAGCCTATTTGAAACAAAAGTGTTTGGGGTTTGGAAAACAAGGTTGCTTGCTGAATCAATTTCAGACTGTGTTGGACGGCACGTTGCGCCAGCCAATCAGGAGACTGACTGAATTGGTCAAGTACCCATAACGCATCTATTACTTTTGAGATTTCTTCTTCTTCTTTACGAATCCGTTGCAGAATC
>CAYJQR010000042.1:0-12763 GCA_964372345.1 uncultured Planctomycetia bacterium
GAACCATCAATCGAGACGCCGAGCGCTCTGAGAGAAGATACTGAGCAATTCGATCTGTAGGTAGGGCAAAATCAAAATCGGTGAGTTTCATCTGAGTAAATCTTTTATGTTCTTAAGACAGAGTCGAACATCTTCGTGGTTACCGACGCAGATAAATTTGATGATATCCTTGCCTTTAAAGAAAACAATCCGCAAATGAATATCTACACGCGCTTCATAGAGATTTCTCCCCAGAGATTTAATTCTCAGTCCATAAAGGGCTTGACCTCGTTCCACATAATTACGAATCTGGAATAAGGTTTGCTCAATCTGCTCTTGGACTTGAGATGCATAATCCTCATATTGCCTTAGAAAGGCATGGGTTCTGCGATAGAGCAAAGGAGAATTAGGCATCTTTACTCTTAGGGTTTTTGCGTTTACTTTGGTGCAAATCCTTGACCATATCTTCAAAAGAAGAGAAGGTTTCTCCCTCTTCCAGATTTTGCTCTAGTGCCTGAGCCGCTCCCTTGATTAAGTCAGTAGGATAACGTTCTTCTACGTCTACAGGAATCGCCAAAAACCCTCCCTGTTCTCTCACTAAGGTAATTTTAAGGAAGTCTCCTTCCTTAAGAGCCAACTGGTCAGCGATCTCCTTTGGAACAACAAACTGCCTGTGACTACTCAGCTTAGCAATCATCACTACCCCTCCTTCTATGAATTCCATTTAACATCTTATCCTATTTTAAAGATACCCTATAAATGGAGTTTTGTCAAGAGGGAAAAAACCCCTCCCTTCCCTTGACAAAATGGAAACTACAGGTATACTTAATATGATGATTTTAAAATTATTGATTAATTACAGAACCCAATGGATGATTGAAATGACAGGGGGGGGGGTTGCCCAATGAGAAGAACAACGTGGAACTTGATAAACGGTATTGTCGTACTCACTCTTATCCTAGGTGGAGGGGGGAGATCAGCTAGTGCAATCGAAAAACTAGGAAACAACGATTTCCAGAAGATGCCTGTCTATCAGCAACCACCTGCTGAGTTGGATGAAACCGAGTTGGATAAAAAGAACGATTTGTTTAACCCTGACCTTGAACCAAGCAATCCTGATCCAGTGAGTGGAGAAACCCTCATCCTGATTGTCAATGGACAAACGGTGGAAATAACCCCAGGGGAAACCTTAAAAGACCTCTTCAGGAAAACCGATTGGACAAGAGCGTCCAATGATACGAAACACCTCACCTTTCTACTGAGTAAAGATGGGGTGATTATCCAACAGGTAGATATGAGCCTCAGTGATGTTAATCTTCCTAATGCACTAAAAGGAGACCAGGGGGGTGGTCCCGGTTATACCAACCAACAACTCATCGTATCGGTTTCTACCTACGCTTACATAAAAAACGAAGACAGAGTAGTCAGAGCAAAGGAGACAAGGACAACCCGAGAGTTCGATCCCATTTTGTTAGAAAAACCACAGCCGGTTGAAACAGCGATCGGTGAGGTAACTTTTCGGAGTGAAAATGAAAAGGCAATGACCTATCAACACTTTTACAATCTCAATGGAACCTTACTGATGACTGAGGTGACTACTGAAAATGGGCAGAAGTATGTAGATATTACTGACTCTATGGAACAAGAGAATGGGTATCGGCATTTCTACGATAAACTTCCGACCAGTGGGGCTATTGAAAATCTGCAGGTTTTGCAAGACGGAACGATTGAGATCGTGCAAGCAGAAACCCTTTATCGTATTAATCAAGAGGGAATTTTCATTTCAAAGGAGCCAGTACCACTTTCATATGCAGACCGGCTGGAGACTTTCAGGACTAAAAGAAATGGTCAAAAGCCTGCCAATGGCAATTTTACTGTCACCTTATTTGATGTTGGACCAGGATTGAATACTTCTCCTTCACAAGATTCCCCTTCGCAACAAGAGGTTTTACAGAATACCCCCTTGCCTTCAGTGGAGGAGATTCCAGAGAATATTAAAAGAGAAATCGAAGCAGCACGAGATAGAATACATGACATAATCAATAACATGAATCAACGAAAAGCCCAAGGTAAAAACGACTCTTTCCTAAGTAATCAGACAGAAGATCAAATCAACAAACTTTATGACCAAGAAAAAGGGGAACAACTCAATGAGGCACTCGATTCCATCATCAAGAAAATGAACGATCCCAATACCACTAAAGAAGAAAAATCAGCCTATCTGGATCTACTAAAAGAATGGATGCACGATGATGACCCTATGATGAGAGCAAAGGCTAGCGAAACCTTTGGAAAACTTGCTGATTCAAAAAATGAAGAGACGGCCGAATTAGCTTTCGGCGCCCTACTGGAACTTTTGCATGATGAGGATTCAACTGTTGCCACGCAAAGCGTTACGATACTGAGTGGAGTCAATTTAGATCAGTCCAAACGAATTTCTTTGTTGGATGAATTGACCCAAGTGATGCAAGATCCCAAGAAAATCACCGATGGCTCTATTAAGTTATTAGGTTCTATTCTTTATCTGGATACCTCTTCTCTGTCCATGGATCAGAAACAATCCGCTTTCTCAATACTGGTGTCAGCCTTTATATCAGGGGATACACAAATGCGAAAATCCGCTGTCCAGTGGATGGGACAGTTTTCGAATGAGATGATGCGCGATCCAACCACACGAAAAGAATTGGAAAAACTTTACATGGAAGCAATGGATAAAATAACCCCTTCTTCCCTATCGAAAGATGATTCAACTACCCTATTCCTCGGAAATCTTAAGTCCTTTATCCGTTTACAGGAACCTTTTGCTTCGACTGAGTTTAAAGATCAGGCATTCACTTTTCTGTTCAATACTTATTCCAGCAATGGAGGGACTATTGAGGAATTTCATAATTTATTTTGGTTAGCCGATTCCCCAAAAAAGAAAAATCAATTAGCCAATGAATTACATTTACCTGATCAAGGGTTTGCACGTGATGTATGGAATCTATCGGGTATTGTTGTGAGGAATTCTGAGAAATTTAGCTCAGGTGATCAAAAAGAATTATTAAAGACAATCCAAGAATTACCTTCAGAGATATTGCGAGAAACAGCATGGATAGATAAAGGAGATTTCGGATTAGTTCATTTTCTTGGGAAAGAAGGAGAAGCAACTGGAGAGGGTATTTTGTTAAATACTCGTTTTACCAGATTTGATGATTCGTTAGTTCATGAATTAACTCATAATGTTTCAGATAAAAATGCCAGTATAGAGGCATATGCTGTAAGGGCTACAGAGCTCGGTAGTGATTACGCTTTTACTTCCGATTATGCTACCCGTACCACTGGGGGTAGACATTTTGAAGTCATTCCGAAAGAAGCGGAAGCATGGTACCAGAACTCTTCCTCTCGATTAGAGAACGCCCTTAGCAACATAGACCGTTGGGAAAAAGGAAAGCGAAATGGAGAAGATGTAGAATTGGGTATCGAATTCCATTTCGTATTAGCGGGTGCCGATACTTTTAAGGAAAGCCATGACGGTAAGGAATATATCCGAATCTACGACAACCGTTCTCCTATTCTAGTCTCAAATCAAGGGAGTCAACCTCAATATCTCGGTGCAGAGATTAAACGAGATGAAAAAGGGCGAATCACCCGCTTGAGTATGCCCAAAAAGGACGGATCGGAAGGAATCACTTATTCGTTTACCTATAATCACCAAGGGAATTTTACTTCGATTAATCAAGTCAAAAAAGACAAAACCACCACCTATAAAATTGGCACGGATGGTAAGGTCATTAAGGAGGAAAACAAAGGATAAGTCAATCTCTATTGCGCCCTTACAAGCTCTGCCCCAGGATAATAATACTGTAAAATCTCTTTTGCTTTTCCCCCTTTTTTCGCCATTCCACACGCCCCCCATTGGCACATCCCGACGCCGTGCCCCCAGCCTCTTCCACGGAAAACGATCTGCTGGTTTTGAATTTCAACGGTAAAAAGAGTGCTCCGAATCTGATTCGGCCCCAGCGCTAACCGAAAAACATTCGCGCTCAACTGCATTTCTCCCTGCGGATGCAGCAGAATCAGATCTAACGCGCGTCCGCCCGAATCCGTCCGAGAAACTTCGATGCCGTCAATATCTTTCAACGGATACCCCGCCCTCTTTAATTTTTGAATCGCTTCTTCTTTCGTAATGGACGCCCTCCAATAGTAATGAGGGGAATCAACGCAATAAGAACACTTTACCCCCGCTAGAGGAGGAACATCTATATTCCATAGTTCCCGGCTTGAAAGGGTCTGCCCCCCACAGGTGGCGTGAAAATAGGTGGGGAATACTTTACCATCCCAAATCAGGATCTCCCCCCGGGTGTCCGCCACCGCTTTGTTCGTCCGTTTTTTTTCGGAGGTGGCTCCTCCATAAACTTGAGAAAAAGCATCAGAGGTTAAATCAAAATCCTTTGACGCGGAAACGGCCGCCTGATAAATGGCGTAAGTCCGCGCCGCCACTGCCTGGGCTTTCAGAACCTCTATGGGCCAACGGTGAGAGACTTCATGGTAAAGAACCCCCTGCAAATAATCTTCGACGTCCAGATGATTAACAATCAACAGCGTCTGATCCTTTTGGCGATAAATATCCATCCCCCCGCGGAAATGGCGGCCGTTTAAAGTAATGAAACCTTGCTGCTGATCTCTAAGCCGGAGCGTAATTCCGAAGACGGGAAGTTCCTGATCCCCCAACTGAATGCCCGCGGGAGTCCCCGTCACTGAAACTTCCTGAAGCGACCGTCCTTCGGTAAGCAACTCAGCGCTATACAAGGGAAAAATCTGGTAGGAACCCTCCACGGACAACGAAAAATTTGGGATATTTTGGAGCACAGCGACGCGAACGGTTTGGGCATAGCAGGGAGAAGATAGACTCAAGACCAAAAACCAAAAACTAAGAACCAGAAGCAAACCGCTCTTTCTGTCATTCCGAGCGAGTCCGTCCTGAGCTTGTCGAAGGACGGATGAGTCGAGGAATCTTATTTTTAGATTCTTCGACTTCGTCCCGCCCCCACGGCTTTGCTTGGCGCCCCCGCAGCTTCGTTTTGCGAAGCTAAACGGCGGGGGCCAAGCAGTGGGGGCGGGACTTCGCTCAGAATGACAATATAGCAGTCTCATCTTCGCCAGAAGTTTGAGAAAATCCAAAAGATCAAAGAGAGGAAAATACTCACGAGGATACAAGAGGCGACCGGGAAATAAAAACTAAAATTTTCACGCCGAATGGAAATGTCTCCGGGAAGCCGCCCCAGCCATGGCAATTGCGGTAAATGTCCCGATAACGCGAGAAGCAATCCCGCTATAAAAAGCGCCGCTCCAAATCCCATCAAACTCTTTCCCAAAAAGTTCCACTCGCTCATCCCTCAAACAGACTCCCTTGTTCTTCCCGCTTCTTCCACTTTGCCCCCAGATGCTCATAGGCCAATCGGGTCAGCTCCCTTCCGCGCGGAGTCCGTTTCACAAACCCAATCTTCAACAAAAATGGCTCAACCACATCCACAATCGTATCGCTTTCCTCATTGAGGGTCGCCGCCAGTGATTCAATTCCGACCGGACCTCCTTCATAAAACTCAAGGATTGTCTTCAAAACTTTCCGGTCAATGGCGTCCAATCCGACCGCGTCAACCCCGTGCAATGAAAGCGCCTCGCGGGCAGTCTCTCCATTGACGCTTCCGTTCCCGCGCACCTGTGAAAAATCCCGTACCCGCCGCAAGAGCCGGTTCGCCACCCTTGGCGTTCCACGAGAACGGCGGGCAATCTCCAAACAACCATCCGGATCAATATCAATTTCAAGAATCCGCGCCGATCTGCGGATAATCTCCACTAAATCTTCCGGTTCGTAGAAATTCAGATGATAAAGCATTCCAAATCGTCCCCGAAGCGGAGAACTTAAGAGCCCCGCCCGCGTCGTCGCTCCCACGAGCGTGAAACGTTTCAAATTAAACTTGATCGTCTTCGCGTACGGCCCTTTATCAATCACGAAATCAATCTGGAAATTTTCCATGGCCGGATATAAGAATTCCTCAACTACTTTCGAAAGACGGTGGATCTCGTCAATAAAAAGAATATCCCCTTGGTTCAAATTCGTGAGGATCCCGATTAAATCCCCCGCTCTCTCGATGGCCGGTCCGGAGGTCGCGGTAATTTTCGCTCCCATTTCAACGGCTAGGATGTGCGCTAAGGTTGTTTTTCCAAGTCCCGGCGGCCCCGAGAAGAGAAGATGTTCCAACGGCTCGCTCCGCTGTTTTGCTGCTTCAAGAGCGATGGTTAGAGTTTGCTTCATCTCCCGCTGGCCGATAAATTCTTCTAATGCCCGCGGCCGAAGGGAGAGGTTAAAAACCACATCTTCGTCCAGCTCTCCAGTTGCTACTAATTCTTTTTCTTTTTCAACCGCTTCAAACTCTTCCACTCATTTCTCCCTCGCCTCGGGGCGAAGCCACGGGCATTGAGGCCTTTTGTTTATACACCTCGTTTAACAGTTCTTCAATCGTTTTAATCTCTTTATTCCGTTCCAGCGCTCTCTCCACCATCGCCTTAGCTTCCTGCCGGGAATACTGCAACTGCATCAACACTTCAACCGCCTCGGCCTCAAGATTTCCCGCAAGCCCGCTCGGTTTTGTCAAAACAGCTTCATCCTGGAGTAGGGCGAACTTCCCAACTTTTCCCTGAAGTTTGGCTACAATATCGCGGGCCCGCTGGATGCCGATCCCCGGCAATGATTTTAAAACAACCACATCCCCCCGATCAATAGCTTTGGCAATCGTCGAAATAGGGACGGATAACGCCTTCACCGCCGCCCTGGGGCCCACTCCGGAGACCGTGATAAACCGCTCAAAAAATTCCCGTTCCACTTCGTTAGAGAAGCCGATCAATATGGGATAAGATCGCGAAGGTTCATTCTGATAATAGTGATAAGTCACCAACCGAACCGTCTGATCTATTTCTAGTTTCCCCTGAGAAACCAAATGTTCCTGAATCGCCTTGGGGACCGTCGCCTCGTAGGTGATCCCGCCGACTTCGATGAGAAGCACATTCTCTCTCTTCTCTCTGAGAACTCCTGATAGGCGCGAGATCATAGTCTCACCTCAGCTTTGTCATTCCGAGCGAGTCTCCGCCTTAGGTGGAGACGAGTCGAGGAATCTATTTTTAAGATTCTTCGACTTCGTGGTGCACCTAAAGGTACACCACTTCGCTCAGAATGACATAACGATCTCTCATTCTGCCTGGCAATATTCACATGCGCCACCGCTAACGGCAAAGGTACCTGGCACTTTTTTTGAAGCTCAGACAGTCCTCGCCAAAGACTCCATTTCGGACTTCTCACTCGGGGTCGATGTCGCTTCGGAAACGCTTTTTGCGTCTTGATGTCCTCTCTGGCAACATTGGCATGAGCTATGGCCAATGCCAACGCGTCCGTCACATCAAAGGGATCCGATAATGTTTTAATCCCAAGAAGATGGCATACCATTCTCTGCACTTGCTCTTTGCTAGCCCCGCCATTCCCCGTCACCGCTTTTTTAACCCGAGTCGCCGCGTAACTGACAAGAGGGATTTTCCTTTGTGCCGCCGCCAAACAGATAATTCCGCGGGCATGCCCCATCAAGATTGCCGTCACAGGATGGTCATAGTGGGAATAAAGCTGTTCCAGAACAACCACATCTGGATTCTGTTCTTCAAGAAAAGCGGAAAGCTGGGTATGCAGGATATTTAATCTTTCTTCCAACGGGAGTGTTCGGGAGCTTTTGAAAATTCCTTGCGCTTTCAGGCGTGAACTTTGATCCGGTTCTACTTCGATCAAACCATACCCTGTCCGCTCTAAACCCGGATCAATTCCTAGGATGCGGAAAGAGGAAATCAACTTGTGGGGTGGTTTTTTTCTAATAACTGCTTAATGGTATCTAGGAGTTTCTGAGTCTTCAGTGGCTTACGAAGGTAGGCATCAGCGCCGGACTCATAACCCAACTTTTCGTCTTTTTCCTGGGCTCTTGCAGTGAACATAATAATGGGTATTTCCTGGTACTTCATATCTCTTTTTAACATCGCACAAATCTGATAGCCATTCAACTTGGGAAGCATCAAATCTAAAATAATCAAATCCGGTTTCTCTTGGCGCGCTTTATTGAGTGCTTCCTGCCCATCCATAGACACGGCCACTTCAAAACCCTCGACTTGAAGGCGTTTACTGATCATCTTAACAACACTCGGTTCATCATCGACTAATAAGATCCGTCGTTTTTCAACCATGGGCTTGTCTCCCCCCTTTGTTCTTGAATGGATTGTTGGGTCGCTTTTTCAAAAAGGACGTTCACTTTCGTTCCGTCGGTCGGATAGAGCGCAACTCCAAAACTCACCGGAGCTTCTTCTTCCCTTTGCTTATAATCTTCCATTGCTTTCCTTAAACGATCAACCATTTTTTGGGTAACCCCTGCATCAGCAATGGCCATCACAACGATCCAGTGGGGTTCTAGGGCTAGTACGATGTCACTGGATTGCACTTTCTTATGTATTTCCTCCGCAATTTCTTCTAAAGAATCCAGAATCGGCTTCCCAACTTGCCTGCCCCTTAGGAATGGCGAACCGTCAAAAACAATCATTCCTACCTTTCCCTGTTGGCTTCTCTCAGCAAAATAGATAAGTTCTTGGAAGCTCTCTTCCAAAGCAAACTCTGAAGTATACAAAGGAAGCGTAAAAGTAAACCGACTCCCCTTCCCTAATTCTGAGGTAACAGAAATAGAACCCTTGTGTAAGTTAACAATTTCCTTGCAAAGGGCTAGACCCAAGCCTGTTCCTTTGGGTTTGTCTTCCAACTGTCCAACTTGTGAAAACTTCTGAAATAGCTTTTTGATATCCTCATTGGAAATCCCAATCCCATCATCCTCTATCGAGACAGAAAGATATTTATTCTGTCGTCGCACCAAGAAGTTAATTATCCCAGTCTCTTTGGTAAACTTAACTGCATTGGATACCAAGTTGCCCAAAACCTGAATCATGCGATTTGGACACACAAAGACCTCCGCGGAGTCACTGATCTCCTTCTTTACTGTCCTTTTACCTATGATAGTCCTATAGCTATTGAATGTGGCGTCAATCAGTTCTTCGATCCGACAGCGTCGCCTCTGAAGTTGTATCCTCCCGGATTCAATCTTAGAGAGGTCTAGGAGATTATTAATTAACTCGGTCAGACGATCGATGTTTTCATCGATGTTTTTTAAGAAATCGCATTGTTCATCGTTGACCTTCCCTAACGAACCATCCGCTATGAGACTGATCCCCTCCTTAATGGCGGTGAGGGGGGAACGGAGTTCATGGCTGACATTGGCAACAAAGTTATCTTTGAGGAATGATATCTCTTTCATGCGCTTATTAGCAATCCGTAATTCTTCCTCTGTCTTTTTGCGTTCCGTAATATCAGCGCCGAACAACAGAAATTCCTGTTCTTCTTGTGCATCTCCCCTGATGGGGATAACAGTCATACCTAAAAATCCCTTTTCTCCATTCGCCCGTACAAAATAAATATCATCAATACGGGTAGGAGAATTTTCCTTTTGACACCTTTTAATTCCTTCAAGAATACGATCAATGTCCCAATCAACCTTACATTCCATCAAGAGACGATTTAAACACTGGCTCGCAGGAAGGCCAAACGTATTCTCGGTGACACTATTCCAATGGATGACGTGTCTTTTTTGATCGACCCAAATCATAATGGAGGTAATGGATGCGAGTAGTTGGTTGAAGCGAGCTTGGGTTTTCTGTAGGGTTTCTTCTTTCAGAGAGTTTTTCATGTTTTTGACATGACTTCCTCTGTTCTTGATCTTTCCTCTTTATGTCTTCTCTCTCTTTCAATTTTAAGTATATCATTCCCCAAGAGGAAAATTCAAACATAATTTTTGCTCACTCCCCACCCTTCAAGACCCCCCCCCCATATCGTCCCAGAAGTCGCGCCAGGGAGCAGTTCATACTAACCTCCGCAGTCTAACCTGGCACTAGGAGAAACGGTACCTTTACTCTTTACTTTCAAAGTTGGCGTAGACGTTTTGGACGTCGTCATGCTCTTCCAGCGCTTGGACTAATGCCAGAACCTGGCGCGCTGTACTCCCTTCTACTCGGATCGTATTGGCAGGAATCATCGAAATTTCTGCATGCTTGGGTTGAATCTTTTTGGCAATGAGGGCTTGTTTGACTTTTTCAAAATCGGCAGGGGCAGTGGTAATCTCGTAGGTATCTGGCTCATCACTTCTGAAATCCTCAGCACCGCTATCAAGCGCCAAAGCCATCAATTCATCTTCGTTCATTTTTTTGTCGACGAGGATCAAACCTTTCTGATGAAACATCCAGGCGACGCTGCCGGGGGCCCCCATGTTGCCGTTTTTCTTGGAGAATAGATTACGTATTTCCGCCGCAGCCCGGTTCTTATTGTCGGTGAGCACTTGCACCAGAATCGCCACGCCGCCGGGGCCGTATCCTTCGTAAGTAACCGACTCGTAGATGATCCCCGGTAACTCACCCGTCCCGCGCTTGATGGCCTGAGTGATATTGTCCTTGGGCATATTGGCCTCTCTCGCCTTTTCAAGAGCCAATCTCAGGCGAGGGTTCCCATTCGGATCCCCGCCCCCTTCGCGCGCGGCTTGCGTGAGTTCTTTAATCACCTTGGTAAAAACTTTTCCCCTTTGCGCGTCCGCCGCCGCTTTTTTATGCTTGATACTGGCCCACTTGGAATGACCGGACATGAATATTACTCCTCTAATTGAGGTTGGTCAGCAACTCCTCTTTGACTCTGACGTTGCTCGAGTTTTTCCTGAATCTCTTCCATCTGCGCTAGATATTTCTCTTTGATCCTCTTCTCTAAAATTTCCCTCTCTCGATCGGACCAAGGCTCTGTTTCCATGAGATTCTCCACTTGATTAGGAACCAGTATACCGCAATTGGATGGATAAGGACAAGCCAAGAATGGGATTGGGTATCAGAGTTTCAGTGAGAAGACTGCTCGGTGGGTTGTTGTTCAAACGCCCGCCGGACTCGGTGGAGGAATTCGTGGAGGTCAAAGGGTTTCAAGATATAATCGGCATAACCGAGGTCCTTGGCACGTTTTTGCGCTACCTCATCGGAGTAGCCGGTGATGAAAATGACCGGGCTTTCTTTATTGAGTCCGACCATCGTACGGATCTCGCGGATCGTCTCGATGCCGTCTTTTCCGGGCATGCGGATGTCGGAAATGATGAGGTCAAAGTGCTCCTCTTGGGCGTATTGCATAGCTTCGCCCGCGTCCTTAGCTAACTTGACCCGGTAGCCCTCATGGACGAGGAGCTTTCGGAGCGCACTCCGAATTACTGGATCGTCATCTATGACAAAAAGGTTGCGAGACATAGAAATCATGCCTCCGCAGCGACCTACTCTCCCAGCCCGTTGCCACCTGTCAGCCTCTGGCTGAGGCAAGTACCATCGGCCTTGGAGGGCTTAACGGCCGTATTCGCCAATGGGAACGGGTGTTTCCCCTTCGGTATGGCCACGGAGGCAAAAGGGGTTAAACCTTTTCCAATGCACTGATTCGAGACCCATGGATTGAGAGAATCTCTTTAACTTCTTGAATTTCCTTTCTAAGATTCTGTTCAACTTCCTGAATCTTTCCCTCTAAGCGTGTCTCAACTTCCTGAATCTGACCTCCTAACCGCTTTTCAACACTCTGAATCTGATTGCTTAACTCTGTATGAATATTTTTAACAAACTCAAAAAAATCACGGTGCATTCGATCAATACGAACTTCTAATTCGTTGTCTCTTTTAACTAACTGGTCAATCCTGTTGGCTAATTGCTCATCTAAATGGTCAATTTTATTGGCTAATTGTTCATCTCTTTGAACGGAAGCTGTATAGGCTTCAGCCACTAACTTTAGCTCTCCGCGAATCTCTTCGAGTAGGACCTCAAAGCGCTGCGCTTCAGTAGGTTCCGCGGGAAGCGGGATGGTTTTTCTCTTTGACTTAGCCATTAGAACATTTTCATTTACCTTTAGATGATACTAGAAAATCATACACGCAACACGCACAACGCATTGAGGCAAAAAACTGTTACTAGTCGCTGGTTGCTTGTCAAAACAAACAATCATAAGCAGCGTTCCATGAATTCAACATGAGAAAGCCATTTGGTTCCTGTGACCACCTCAACTGTTTCTCCTATATCTTTCTCTCCCCACTGCTTTTTTGTCTCTAACACAACATCATCCTCATCGGATGAAGAGTTCTATCAAAAGGATTCAATACCAGACCCAGGATCTCCAAGGTAATCACACCCAACAATGCCTCGTCCCCTTTTTGCCCCAGAATCACTGGGGTATGACCTTCTCCTTGGGGTAATGTGATATAAGCCTCAGAAACAAATCTCACTACACTGGTTCCATCAGCCAGTGTAAAAGACATCTTACGTTTTGGTTTAATCCCAAGGGTCTGCCATACTGTTTTAGGCAGAAGTGTGTAGGTCGCGCCACTATCTACCAAAAACTTTACCTTTTCTTGTTTCCCGGAAGTACCTTTTACTTCTCCTTCAAGATAAGTGAGTCCCATTTTTTCTCCTATCTTACCACCTACACGACTAAATCTCAATACCTGCCAATCCACCATAAAAGAATAGGGTACAGGGGTCAGCGTACAGAAAAGACAAGACGCGTGCTTTGTTTCTCTGAACCCTGAACGCTGTACCCTAAAAAAAATGCCTCCGCAACGACCTACTCTCCCAGCCCGTTGCCAGGCAAGTACCATCGGCCCTGAAGGGCTTA
>CAYJQR010000042.1:12863-14765 GCA_964372345.1 uncultured Planctomycetia bacterium
CGACCTACTCTCCCAGCCCGTTGCCAGGCAAGTACCATCGGCCCTGAAGGGCTTAACGGCCGTATTCGGAATGGGAACGGGTGTTTCCCCTTCGGTATGGCCACGGAGGCAAAAAGAAAAGGGTACAGAAAACAGGGTACAGCGTTCAGTTTCTCTGTACCCTGAACCCTGTCCCCTGTACCCTGAAAAATACAATCAGGGATGCGTCATCTAAAAGAGCCCAATAACAATTTCATGAATTAGTTCGTTGTTCGTCGTTCATAGCTCATCGACAAAAGCAATTTCCTTGAACTAAAACAAGTGATCAAGCCTATCGGCAGATTAGTACTGGTCAGCTGAACTCCTTTACGGAGCTTACACACCCAGCCTATCAACCTAGTAGACTCCTAGGTGCCTTCATGCCCTTACGGGCGGGGAGACCTTATCTTGGGGAGAGCTTCCCACTTAGATGCTTTCAGCGGTTATCTCTTCCGAGCATAGCTACCCAGCGAATGCCCTTGGCAGGAACAACTGGAACACCAGAGGCTCAGCCATCCAGGTCCTCTCGTACTATGGATAGTGCCCCGCAAGTCTCCTTCGACCACGAGAGATAGAGACCGACAATTCTGTTACTCTCCCCTGAATTTTTCAGGCGAGGGCTTGAACATTTCTGTCAAGCTCTGCATGTCGCCATGCAGTTCGGACTGTATCTTCATCCGCCTTCTGCGGACATCTGACGTACAGTCTCTGAGGATTCTAGATGCTTGAGAATATCTCCCAACTTGATTTTTCGATAGACGCCATTGTGCATCGAGAATGCCACTTTCAGAATTTGCGTCAACCCTTCCTTCTGAAGATGATCCTTTCGCTCAAGTCGTTTTACGACCTCAGCGAAAGTCTCGAATTCTTTTCGCTTGGGAGATCGGATGGGATACTTTTCAAAAAATGGAATTACTTTTTGAAGAAGATCATTCCGATTCCTTACTACGAAAACATCTGTTTTGTCCTTTAGATGATTTCTGTGGTTAGCTTTGATATAACCACAGCCCAATACTCTCTGAATCATCTGTAAAATGGAAACTTTCGTTCGATTCTGCGATACATGAAATTCAGGAATGACCTGAATCTTTAAACGCGTACTCTCGTTTTTCTGTATCGCAATGTGAAAGCTTCCTTCTCCATCGACAAAACCAGCGATGTAATGACCTACCGAGTTATCTAGACTTTCCTGCTGATTGTCTGCATTCATCACATTTTCACCTTTGATATTAATGACGATTTTAATCGTCATTTTCTTTCAAGGTAGTGTGAAATTCTCCAGATTTTCCAGCATATAGTCAGATTTAAAGACAGCAAGGTCTCACGACTACTGTCTCACGACGTTCTAAACCCAGCTCGCGTACCGCTATTGACCGGCGAACAGCCGGACCCTTGGGACCTTCTCCAGCCCCAGGTTGCGATGAGCCGACATCGCGACTAATCCATGCTTCCGCACGGGGTCAGACTATATCTCCACCTTCTCTAAGCTGCTGATATGAGGAAGGGTCGGCGTGTGATAGTCATCTAAACTTCTTGACTATCTCATCTCACGAAACAATTCCATGAGAATCAGTCGTTACGGGGTCTTGCGGAAGTTTATATCTGAACATTGGCAAGAGGTAAGGTTCGATAATTACCTTAAATCTACCTACACTATCAACGGTGATACGTAACCGTTGATACTCTTTGTCTACATAGACAACCAATGACCACAGCTTTTTGTTCTTCCGTCAGACTTCCCACGGTATTGCCCTCCGTTTTACGGATTGGGTTCCACCGTTATAAGCCGAAACATGCATTGCATCTCTACAATACCACCCCTATGTTTTGAGGTGCCAAACCGGGCCGTCGATATGAACTCTTGGGCCCGATAAGCCTGTTATC
>CAYJQR010000043.1:0-14610 GCA_964372345.1 uncultured Planctomycetia bacterium
AAGCCGACTCCAAGTGGTATCAACCCCTCGCCTTTAGGCGAGGGTAGTTGAGTTAGTTATGGAACTAGCCCTATTGAGGCGCCTGCTCTTTCTCTTCTGTTTCAGTCGGTTTTTTCTTGATCAACTGGAGGGCATTGAGCGTCTCAACCGCCTCTTTGAGAATTTCATGGCTCTTTCCCTTGAAGAAACGGCTTCAAATCCATATTCACGTAAAGTTCCGGAATATCCGCGAGCATTTTCTCAGGGAAACCGCGCGGATTCAATAACTGAAGCCCTTGATTTTGATCACTCCCTTCAACAAGTTAGCGTGCAGTTCTCTCACCCCGGATGGATACCCCTGTTGCTTTCTGGACCGCGTTGGTAAATAAAATTTGAGGATGGTTCCCTGTCCCCTTTTTTTGATAACTCGCCGTCACGGTCGTATAAATCCCACCCCGCGCATAAAACTCACCGCTCACTTTCATGCTCCGGGGATGACAGGCATCCACCAAATCAGTCAAAATTTGATTGGTCACCGCTTCATGGAAAGCCCCTTGGTTGCGATACGACCACAAGTAGAGTTTCAGCGACTTTAATTCGACACACAACCGATCCGGGATGTATGAAATCCGAATCGTCGCGAAATCCGGTTGTCCGGTTCGAGGACACAGACAGGTAAATTCAGGACACTCCATCTCGATCGTGTAGTCCCGCTGGGGATTAGGATTGGGGAAAACTTCTAGTCGCGCCATTCTCCCTCCAGGTAACCGAGGACTGTTATTTGAAACTGGCCATCCTGTTGTGGAAGGAGATAGCGATATTCTATTTCCTGTGACTCATTGGTTGGACAGAGCAGCAAACAGAGAGGGCTAGGGTCTGTTACGTCCATGTAAATGAGCCCATTCTGATAAATGTTGCCCACGTTTCTATACCACGGATATATCGGAGGTATCGTATCTCCTGGTAGACGAATACCAATCGAACCATGACTTTGCCCAGCGCTTGCCCATACCGAGAGAAAAACGAAATTCGTCGCTGGCGTCGTCGCGCTCGCCAGACTGAGCCTTCTCCAATCACCACCACTATCTGGAATCTCGATCACAAACACCTTGGGGTTTTTGCGAATGAAGGCAGCAAATGGCTTTGTGTCTAATGGAACCAGTGTTTTAGAAAGAGTGAACTGATCACCCGCCCATGTTACTTTTATCAAAAAACAAAAGGTCATCAAAGAAATGAAATAAGTTAACATTTGTTGTCGCGCGGCGGTTATCACTCAATATATCCCATGCAGTATACGACAAAAGAAGATGCAAAATTGACACCGTCATCTCGATCCGTGATCTTCCACTGAATCGTGTGGGCTACTCCCTGTTTTAAAGGGAGATAAAAAATATTATTTTCCTCATAGCGCATGCCCACAGGAGGCACATATCCCCCTGTAGGAAGCCCTATCTGCAGGAAGTTGGCCTCCAATCCCGCAGGGGGTGAAGGAAGGTCATTGACTGCTGTCAACCCTAAATAACCATCCACTCCTGCATTCACTCTTAAGAAAACCCCTATCGCTGACGTAGGAACGATAGGATTCTGGAGAGTAAAAGAACCGCTCGTGGTATTACCAATAGGAGGCAACTCCCGTTCTAAAAATTTGGGAATTCTATAAACCACGACTTTCCCACCCTGATTATTAGGGATAACGATACCGCTGAGCGAAGTGGAGAGGGTTTCCCCCCAAAGGGATGCAGGAGCGAGGAGTCCCACTAAAAGAAGAAAACTAAAAAGGGGCAAACCTTTATGGGCGCTCATCGGTCAATCCAGAAATCGTTCCAATAAATCGTGTGACAGGAGTGGTGTTATCACTATTAGGCTCAGGATCATTATCTGGCACCTTCCGATACCAATACTGGGCATACAGATTTTGTCCTGGGAGAAGCGGCAGCCAGACTGTTCGCCAATAGTTGAATTTTCCCTGTGCCCCTTGTTGATACACCTGGGATCTCACTGGATAGAGACGGCGCTGATCAACTTCTGTATCATAGCGAAAGGCAATCTCTGATTTTCGGTCGTCATTCGCCGAAGTGATAAACCCCGCCTGTAAAAGAATCCCCCCTGTCTGTTGAGAGACTTCGTTATCTGCCGTGGGGACAGCGACACTGTTAATCCAGACTGCCCATTGATTGGGTAAATCCACGGCATGAAAGGGAAAAGGAAGTTCTCTAGCGGGTTGAAACATCTCAATCTGCGCACTCAATGGCTGTTCTAAAACAACCGCCGCAGACCCGCTCTTGTTTGCCAGAAAAAACACAACCGATCCTATGATGACCGCAACCAGAATAACAGAAACAAATTTGCTTTTTATCAATGGGAAACCGACTTTTTGAGTCCTTGAATCGTTTTTAATATTTCTTGTATCTGTCGCTGTTTTTCATGCAACATCTGGCGCCATTTTTCTTGGCTATAGCCTAATAGATCTGGGTCGGTGGTATGGGCAGATTCTTTCAGTTCCCGACGGAGTTGCTTCATCTTTTTTCTGAGCTGCCGAATTTGTTGTCGTTGCCCTTCGTCAGCGGGTTGGCCAACTCCTGAGTCAAACATCTCCTTCACAATTCCTCCCACAGGCCCAATGGTACAACGAGGGATCAAACGCCCCCCCTCTTCGGAATCATCACCCTGTAGAATTTCTTCCCTCCCTCGTTCTCTATCTCTTGTTTCTCTGACAGCCACCGCCCCTTCGTATACCTCCACTGAAGTAGCGTTTGTTCCCGGATCATAGCGCACCATAAACTCGGTCCCTCTTGCCGTAATGATGGCTGTCGGGGTGCGGATCATAAAGACGTCCCCCGGCTGTAAACCATTCAATAACGTATTTACCTCTCCAGTTGTGAGGTGAAGGGCAAAATCCACTAACTTTGTTCCTGTCTCTCCTCTCAGACGACTCACACGAATGATCGTATTCTCTTTGACAACAACCGTGTTGAGATATTTGGGGTCAAAAACAACAGTCGCCTCAGCCGCGGTATCTGTTTTAATAACATCCCCCTCTGAGAGAAAATCTCCCAAGCTGGTCGCCTGCCACTGGGAACCTCCATCGTGACTGAGCTGAACAGTTCCTTGCAACTCCTCCAAAACCGCAAATTTCCCACTGAGATCTTCTCCAGCGAGAACTACCCCGCAGAGCCCGCAGAGTAAGAGATACGATAAACCCACCCTCTGAAACCAGCGCCGATGGACCATCCTGCATCTCCCCCTTCCTGTTTGAAAAACCACTCTCTCCCCTACTAAATCAAGTTTACCTTATCCTTTTTGTTTCTTCAAATGAAAAAACGGTAAAAATGTAGAGTTCGGTTTCGGGCTCCTGCCAGGCTCTGGGCGAAATCCCGGCCTTCTGCGAGCAAAGCTGGTCCAGAAAAACCTCATGGGTCCAGCCGGTCTCAAGCCATACCTGCGGCAGAAAAAGGCCGGAATGCCCTCCTCGTTTTACCATGACCCCGTGAACGACCGGGATGATTTCGATCGGAGAACTGATCCTCTTTAAAGGAGAAAGAATAGAAATCTCGATATGCGCCTGCGGCAGTTCCTCCTTGCTCAAGGGACGAAATCGCGGATCGTCGAAAGCGGCGGCCCTGGCAAAATAGGGGACCGCTCCTTCTAACGGAAACCGGGCTTCGGTTCCTCCAATGCAGCCGCGAAGCTCTCCGCGCTCTTTCAACGTCACAAAAACCGCCGCGGGCTGACGCAGAATCGGATCGTCTGACGCAGAAACATCCATCCCTGCCACCCCTACTTTCTCCGCGATGGCATTGCGCGCCATCTGCAATAATATAGTTTGGGTTTCTTTTAAGACCGTAAACTGTTCCTGTTGCTTTTCCTCTCCTTTCACAAAGATAACCGAAGCGTACCCCACTACTCGATTTCTATCTCCATCAGGGACGTCGGCGGAAGTCGCGTAGCGAAGCAGCTGCGCGCGGTTAGCACCAAGCGCTTTCGCGGCGACCATGACGATGGTCACCGCCCCTTCGCCGCAATAAGTGCAGGCGAGCCGCGGAATCCCCTGTTTCATCCAATGGGCGTTGACTCTTGAGAAATATTTCGGATCCATCGCCAGAAGCGCCTGCAAGGTCGAGGAGTCTACGACCCGCGCGTCTTCATCACCGGGATAATGAGAAAGATCCGAGGAGACGACGGTGAGAATTTTTTTGCCGCCGGCCTGCTGTTGCACAATCACGCCGGCCAGGGCTTTTCCTATTTTTTGGTAAGTTTCGAAATCAGAACTGCCGACCACCATCGGGACTATTTGAAATGACGAGAGGGATTCCTGCAAAAAAGGGATCTGCGTTTCAACGGAATGTTCTCTCTCGTGAGCTTTAGAGTTGGATTGAAACAGCGGCGAGGCGGTAAGAAGCTCTCGAATGAACTCTTGATCCGTTTTGACTTCCCCCAAAGGAGTTTGATAGCCATCGCCGTCAAAGACCGAAACTGTCTGGGTTGGGAAATAATGCGCCGTCCCCAGAACAACGACGGTGTCAAAAGAAATTCCTTGAATGGCGCGGTAAGCGTATGCCCCGACGGAACCCGAATAGAGGTAACCGGCGTGAGGAGAGAGAACGGCGACCGGTTCCCCTTCCAGCGTGTTCTCCGGAGCCGCTGTCAGAAACTGAACGATCATTTCTCGTAATTCTTTGGGGTCCGCTGGATAGAATTGCCCCGCGACTTCAGGAGCCCTGACTTGCGCCATGACAGTTCCCCCGCTCAGAGCCAGTAAAAAAATGACCGCCCATTTCCAGATGCCTCTTCTCCTCATGTTCTTTTATTTATGATATCATAAGTCTGATGGCGCGACAACGACTCTCCCGATGGTTCCTTTCTCTCTATCTTGGGGCTACTCTCGCGGTTGCCACCGTTGGATTGAGCCCGATCTCCAATATCCTCGCCAGAGGACTTTCGACCCCCGCTGACATTGTCCCTTCTGATTGCATTATCGTCCTGGGAGGAGGGGTGATGCCGGAAGGAGAACTCTCCCCTGTCAGTTTGGAACGGACCGTTTCTGGGGCCATCCTTTATAAGAAAGGACTGGCTCCAGAAATTATCCTGAGTACCGGTGTGTCCCAAAAAAGACCCCCTTATTTTTCAGAAGCAAAAGTCATGAAAAAAACCCTGCTGGATCTGGGTGTTCCTGAAGAGGCCATTATTTTAGAAGAAAAATCGTCTCGAACCGCCGAAAACGCGCATGAAACCGCTCAAATGATGAGGAAACTGGGTTACCAGAACGCTCTTTTGGTCACCAGCACGACCCACATGCGCCGTTCTCTCCTCTCATTTAAAAAACAGGGAACCCGCATTCACCCCGCTCCAGTCCCTTTTGCTCTGGAAAACGACCACTCTTTCACCGGCAGAATCAGGCTTTTTCAGGCGGTCTGCCACGAGTATGTGGGAATTCTTTATTATCGCTTACGCGGCTGGGTCTAAGAACCGTTTAAGTTTTTGCTTCTCGGCAGGGGTAAAATGGGAACTTTTTTCTATTGCCTCTCTCACTGCGGCAGGATTTTCATGAATTCTCCGGCTGACCTGTTCGATATCCTGTAAAATCGCCGCCAGCTTGCGATCGATTCGTTCCCCGACAAAGGGGATCGTTATTTTCGCGATGGCCGCCAGGAAAAATTGTTCGATTCGAATATACGACGTTATCTCATTCTCCATCGCGGAAACATTCTCTGCCGCTAACGGGTGATATTCCACCAGAAGAACCGCGCTCAGGTTAAGATGTCGAATGATCTTCCCATGATGCTCCCCTTTAGCCAGAAAAAAACTTCTCCCACTCCGGTGAGCCAGCGGCAGGACGTCCACTGAGGTGCGCGGGCTTAAAATAACCCTCCACCCCCGATCTAACTTCCGGACCTCATATCCCTTCACGTCCAACGTCTTGGCAAGACGATAAGCCACATCCCAGTCCTGAAGAAGAAGACCATAAAATTCCGCCGAGAGGTAAATCGCCTGCGGTTTGGGGTGTCGAACAAATGTGGGGTGAACAACAATTTCGTCAACCTCTTTAAGAAACTGAACGGGGATCTCGCCGCGCCAGACCATCGGCTTCGCCTCTAGGCCAGCGCCAGACTCTTTGGCAAAAATCGCCGGGGTGAAAAACAAGAAAACAGCGAGAGCCGCAAGGCGGGTAAACCCCGTTAGAAAAGAACTTTCTAACGGGGTAAAGATTTTAATGGACTTCATGCAGGCCAAAAACTCCAAGCAACCACGCGGAACAAAAATAAACCAGCGCCCCGGCAATCGCCAGAAAGAATGTACTCCGGTATTCCCCTTTTTGCGTCGCCGGGATCAGATTACTGGCCCCGACAAAAAGGAACATGCCGGCGGAAAGCGCGAGGATATCGTAGGCAATTCCCAAATCAACCCGCCCAAGCCACAAAGCGGAAAACGCCCCCAGAATCGTTGACAGAGCGATGGCCCCCGCGCAGCGCATCACCATTCCCCGCTCACGCTTAGCCGCCAGAAGAATCGAGGAGAGACTCGCCCCCTCTGGGATTTTGTGCATCACAACCCCCAAAAAGATCAGAAACCCGGTCCGCAAGCCCACCTGATAGCCAGCCATGATGCCGGCGCCGTCAAAGAACGTATGAAGCAACAGGCCGCCGAACGCGGCCCAGCTGGCAGTTCCAGAGACGAGCGGTTCCTGATCCTTGATGGTTCCCACAAGAGCATGCGTATGATAGCTCTCCCCATCCGACAAATGGGCATGAGAGGCAAACAAGTTTTCCAAAAGATAAATCCCCATATAACCGGCTAAGATGAGAATTCCGGCGTTGGGCCGCTCCGAGATCAGGTGCGGGAATAAATCGGTTAACATCCAGGCCAATAGATAACCGGCCGCGCCGGCGATCAAGTAAAGAAGAACCCGATGAGAGAGCCCCCCGCGAACAAAGGTAAGATAAGCTCCTAAAATATTTCCCAGACTGGCAAAAATGGCTAAAAGAATTCCCCAGAAGGCGGCGTCCATTGTGAAGCTTATATTAACGTTTTTTTTCTGAAGTCACAACAGAAAAAACGACGGCGGAGAAAGCCAGCACCAACGAAAAAATCAGAAAGGCCCACTGAAATCCGAGATGAGCCACAAAAACACCGGCGCAAATCGGGCCGCTGGCATGCCCTATATCCATCATGGTGCCGAAGACTCCATGAGCAGAACCGTAGTAGGAACGATTCGCCGAGTCGCCCCTGCTGGCAAGATCGGTGACGAAGGCGGCCGTAGAAACCGTCACTGCCGCGGCGGCGACTCCGTAAATGACCGCGATAGCGACGAGGAGATGAAAAACCTGCGTGCGCGGGATGAGCCAGACAAGACTGGCCGCCGCTAAAAGCCCACAGATAATCAGCGGACGCCGCCCGATCCGGTCAGAAAGCCAACCCATGATTGGCTTGGTTAAAAGCGTCCCCAGCACTTGAACCCCGAAGAGAATCCCAATCTGGGTCTCGTTGAGATGCGCCACGGTGCTGGCATAGATGGGGAGGAACGCCTCGATCGCACCGGTCGCGAAAAATTTGCTCGCTTCGACAACGCCGGTCGCCCGGAGGGCGGGCTGTTTGAGAACGTAACGGACGCCGTCGAAAAACTTCTCCTTCTGTTTCTCCGATGGACGATGGACGATGGACGATGGACGATCTTTAGGCCACTGGAACGCCATAGTCAACGCAACCATACCCGCAATACCACTCATCAGAAACGGACCGCGAAATCCAAAATGATGCAACAGCCATCCCCCCAGCATGGGGGCGATTGTTGTGCCGATCATGCTGGCGCCGGTATAGATTCCGAGTCTTGTCCCCCGTTCGTTTTCTTTGGCCAGATCGGCGACAACCGCCCTGGAAACCGGTCCCAGCATGGCGGTGGCCAATCCGTGACAGAAACGAATCGCCAGCAATAGGGCGTATCCCGGAGAGAGGAAAACATAAAGGAACGGGAACAGAGAACAAATCACCATGGAGGCGACGAGAAGCCGCCGGCGACCCCAGTGGTCGGAGAGAGTGCCAAAGAGAAGTTTACCGGGAATGCCGGTGATCGTGGAGGCGGCCACCACAAAACCGATCAGCTCAGGACGCACTCCCAAGCTTTGGGCGTACAGGGGAATGACGGGAAACCGCGAGAGGTTGTAACTCAAGAACCCCATTGCGCCGATCCAGCAGAGTTTACGGAAAAGCATGACGATTATTTTCTGACAATGACGCGATTGTGGAGCGATTTCGCCTTAAAGAATTTTCTCGTGAATTCCCTGGCTCTCTGAGTATCAAATTCCTTGCAGGAAAAAATATTGAGATAGGCGGTATGGGTGAGTTCCGAGAAATGCCCGGTAATCGAACTGGTCTCGATGAACTGCAAAAGCGAATACCCTGAAGTCACGGGATTATCGTGTCCGAAGTGGGGAGTGAGCGTTTTACCGTAACGCTTCATTTTCAGCAGGCGGCAAAGCCGTATCGCGTACTCCCTTAATTTCCCGCGCGAGCGAATGACCTTTGGATCACAATCGTGCAGATCAAGAATCAACTCAATTCCAAATGATTTTCCCATTTCTCTTTCCTCTCTCCTTATTGTGGCGTGCTGTTTACCGCGTTTCTAAACATCTCCTCCGCCGGCAGCCGGGATTTCATATACTCCGGGAGCCGGAAACAGCCCTGGTGAATCTCTGGATTGTAATACCGAGTTTTGAGCTGTAATTCTCCATAGCGCGCTTTCAACATCGCAAGGTCCAAAGCGAACGGATTGATTTTATCCGAAGCGAGGACCAGGCTGAAAAGCCCCCCTATATAAGTAGGGATCGAAATGACAAAAGGGTGCACCCGCGAGAAAAATCCTTTCAACTGGCGGTAATTCTCCACCCATTCATTGGGCTGGAGCATCGTGGATCCTGTTTGACGCGCGAGAATCCCCTCCGGATTCAGGACCCGTTTGATCGCCTGATAGAATTTCTTTGCGAATAGAACCTTGGCCGGTCCGATCGGGTCGGTTGAATCAATAATCACAATGTCAAAAGGGATCGTCTGCTCGGTGATAAATTTGGCTCCATCCTCGACGCGCACGCGGGTTCTGGGATCCTTAAACGCCCCTTTGCAGATGCCGCCCAGGTATTTCTGGGACAAGGTGATCACCTGCTCGTCAATCTCCACCAGATAAACTTCCTCAACGGGATGCTTGAGGACTTCTCTGACGATGCCGCCGTCGCCTCCGCCAATCACCAGGACCCGTTTGGGATTGGGATGGGAAAAGAGCGGCACATGAGTCATCATCTCATGATAGATGAACTCATCCTTTTCCGTTGCCTGGACGACTCCATCCAAAACCAGCATTTTCCCAAATTGCTCCGCGTCCAAAATCTGAACTTTCTGGAAGGGAGTTTTTCCGGAATACAAAGTTTCTTTTATTTTGAGAGTCTGCCGCACCGATGGGTGCAGCGTCTCAGAGAACCATTTCGGCATTGTCAAAAAGCCCCCGCTTCAATTCCAGTATCTGCACTCGCTTTGGCTTGAAGTAGGATTTAAAAACCGCGATCGATTTCGCGGGTTCAGCTTTTCCGCACATAAAGACATCAACGGCGGCGTAAGCTAACTCTGGCCACGTGTGAATGCTAATGTGCGATTCTTGGATAATAGCCACGCCGGAGATTCCCTGATAAGGAGAGAAATGGTGGAGCCGGATTTCGCGCAAGGTGGCGTTGCAGGCCTTGGTCGCCTGAATCAACGCTTCCTCGACGATTTCGATCGAACTGAGGTTCTGCGCCTGCCACAATTCCAGCAAGAGATGGGTTCCCGCGAAACTAAAATCTTCATTGCGCGAAAAATATTCCTGGTTTTGCTGTGGAATTTGCATCGCTTGATGCATCGTTTGGATTTTTTTCATTCCCACCCTCTTTCGATCCGCGTTTTTCGCGGCCCCCTTTGATTGCTATTATAACAAGAACAAAAAATTTGCAAAGAAAAATTTTTATCCCAGCAACGCTTTGCGTTGCAAAATCAGGGGGTGGGATGTCAATCTCGACTTTGACACTTGCGAGCCAATTTTGATCATCTCTCCGTCGGAGAGACGCATAGAATTCTCAAAAGTGTGGGCACACAAATATCTGGACATCAAGGATCGGCCATTGACCGTGGCCTCTGCCATGAAAGAGCTTTGTGAAGTTCGGGCAGTCCCTGTGCAATTAGAAGAGAGTAACACCATTTGGGTTCGTACAGACATCCATGGAAATGCAGCAAAACTATTCACTGTAGCCAGAATAAAACAACCTCCAAAAATACTCGGCGAAACTCAAGGGATATTATATCACGAAAAATACGCCCTCAACACATACTGATAGACCATCCGGTGCGAGTTAAAGAAGGAGCCGTTGATGGCGATGGACTGATGCATTACCCGTCCCCACCCGGCAGGGTCTTTGTAGAAGAGAGGGAGAATCACATCACGCAGTTTGTGATAAAGATCTTCGGCGTCCTTGGCGTCATCAGAGGGCTCCTCTGCTTCCATCCTCGGTTTGGGGCCGATGGACCAGCCGGTGATCCCTTCAATATGCCCCTCAATCCACCAGCCGTCGAGAACGCTGAAATTGGGGATTCCGTTCAAGGCGGCCTTCATGCCGCTTGTTCCAGAGGCTTCTTGAGGCCGTCGGGGAGTATTCAACCAAAGGTCCACTCCCGCGGTCAGCGCCTTTGCCAGAGAGACATCGTAGTCCGCCAGATAAATACACGAGATTTTTCCCTGAAACGACCGCATGCTATGGATGATCCGTTTCACCAGTTCTTTGCCGCCGGCGTCTTGAGGGTGAGCTTTCCCCGCGTAAACCAATTGGATGGGACCGACGGCGTCTGCCATCTCTAGGAGCTTTGCCGGTTCTCGGAAAAGGAGGTCGGCTCTTTTATAAGCGGCGGCGCGCCGGGCGAAGCCGATGGTAAAAACATCTTCTTTGAATCCTGTTCCTCCCTGGCGTTGGATATAAGCGATCAATTCTTTTTTGCTCTCCTGATGGGCTTTTTGGATTTCTTCCCGGGGAACGAGCAGGGCGTTGCGCAGGAGAAAGGGATCATTGCGCCATCCTTGGAGGTATTGGTCGAAAAGCTGTTTCATCGGATCCGACACCCAGAAGGCAGACCGAACCCCATTGGTGATGGAATCAATCGCGAAACCGGGGAACATGCCGCGGGAAATTTCTCCATGTTTCTTAGCGACTCCATTGACGTACTCGCTGTGGTCTAACGCGAGGTGGGTCACGTTCAGTTCTCCATCGTGGCAGATCCGAAGGATCTCCTGCTCGGAGAAATTCCCTTTAAGGACGGAGCAGGCCAGTTGGGCGGGGAAACGGTCGTGTCCGGCGGGGATAGGGGTATGTGTCGTGAAAACGCATTTTCTTCTGACAGCTTCGACCCATTTTGATTCCATGGTTCCCTGTTCTCGTTCCTGACTAAGAAGATCCAATGTCAACAGGGCGGCGTGCCCTTCATTCATGTGGAATTTTCGTATCTGCAAATACCCCAGGGCGCGCAGGAGCCGGACTCCCCCAATCCCGAGGACCACTTCCTGCATCAGACGATAACGAGTATCTCTTCCATAAAGGTAGGAGGTGATTTCTTGATCCTCGGGGCTATTGGAAGGAAGATGGGTATCGAGGAAATACATCGGGACCTGGTATCCTGTGACCCCGATGAGAAAATACTCCCAGGCCCTAATCCACACCTCTCTTCCTTCGATGAAAACCGAAACTTGGACTCCTTTGAGCTGCATGAACTCGGTGGCATTCCAATCGGCGGGGTGTTCCCGCTGGTTCCCATCAGAGTCAATTTCCTGGCGGAAGTATCCTTTTTTGCTCAGCAGAGTGACTCCGATGATGGGGACTTCCAGGTCGGCGCAGGCACGCAGCGTGTCGCCGGCCAAAACTCCCAATCCTCCGCTATAGGTGGGGATGCGGGAATCAAATCCAATCTCCATGCTGAAGTAAGCGATCCGCGGTTCTTTTTTCAACAACATCAACTCATGCTCCATCAAAGAGGATTCCATAATTTCAATGCATTATACAATAACTGGAGTGCCATTGCTATGGATACGGGAAAAATAGAAGGGCCGACGTCAAATCGGCCCTTCTATGAAATGCGAAAAATTTTCGCCCCAAAAACCTTACTTTTTTTTCTTTTTTTTCGCTGCCATTCTGTTTCTCCCCCTTTCAATCCCGCAGATATTCGAGATATAACTCTTTTATAACAGAAATGAAAAGAACGTGTCAATAGTTATTTGCGGATTTATCGCTGAATTTCTTGTTTAATTTCTTGAAGATCGGTCAGCGGGATTTTACACGCGTAACTTTCACACGCGTACAGGGTCGTTTTCCCGTCGACAGATTTCTGCCGCGCTAAGAAAGGGACCAGAGAAATAATTTTTTCCGCTTCCGCGTCATTGGAAGGACGGAACGCGACGACCTTGTTCGGGAAGAACGTTTGATAAAGAAGCCGAAGCACTTCCGCGGTTTCTTCCGACCGCGCTTGCCCGGAAATGACAATCTCTTTGGAAGGACCGACGGCGAAATCTAAAGCGATCAACAGTTGGCTATAGGAAGAGGGGTTTTGAGAGACCTGGTTTGCAAAAGCATTCATCAAAGACTCAGCTTTTTTCTCAAATTCTTTCTCCATCGTCAGCCGCCCCATTCGAATGAGATCAAGCGCCGCGATGGAATTCCCGGAAGGGATCGCGCCGTCATAGACTTCCTTGGGTCTTAGGATGAGCGTTTCGGCGTCGGCGCCGGTCAGATAGAAGCCGCCGCTTTTTTCATCCCAGAAGAGGCGGATCATCTCAGCGCAGAGTTGTTTAGCTTGGCCAAGATAATCAGGATCAAAACTGGCTTCATAGAGGTCAATCAAACTGTGGATGAAAAAAGCGTAATCCTCCAGATAAGCGGCAATCGCGGCTTCGCCGTCGCGATAGCGGTGAAGCAGTCGTCCATCGGAGCGCCTCATTTTGGTTGAGATGAAATCGGCCGCTTTCCGCGCGGCCGCGAGATATCGAGGTTCCTGCAAAACCCGTGAGGCAAAAGCAAAGCTGGAGATCATCAAACCGTTCCAATCGGTGAGGATTTTGTCGTCCAGGTGCGGGCGGAGCCGCCGGCCGCGCGCCGCGAAAAGCTTTTGCCGGGCTTCCTCAAGGATTTCTTCTGTTTCCTGCGGTGATTTTTTAAATTGATCGGCCGCGGCTTGAACGCTAAGTCGCTGGTAGAGAATATTTTTGCCGGTAAATTCTCCTTGGGGATCTTGCGTGACATTTCCTTCTTTTTCGATGCCATAAAAAGCGCTCACGATTTCGGCTGTTTCTGTTCCTAACAAATGAAGGACTTCACCATCATCCCAAACATAAAATGCCCCCTCTCGTTTTTTGCCCGGGTGAACCGGATCAGGCGCGCTGTCGGCGTCTTCCGCGGAATAAAACCCACCGGCTGAATCTGTCATGTCGCGCAGAACATAATCTAATGTCTCGCGGGCGACGCGCGCGTATTCGGGATTGTGAGTCGCTTGGTGGGCCTCCAGATAAGTCTTGGCCAAAATTGCCTGATCGTAGAGCATCTTCTCAAAGTGCGGCACAAACCATCTTTCATCGGTCGAATAACGATGAAAACCGCCGCCGATTTGATCGTACATTCCCCCTTTGGCTATCTCCTGCAAAGTTTTTTCCGTCATTACCAGCGCTTGGGCATCGTGGGTTCTTTTCCAGGAACGCAAGAGAAAAGAGAGCGTGTGACTATGCGGGAATTTCGGCGCGGAGCCAAATCCGCCATAGCGCGAGTCAAACGCGCCGCGCAGGTGCTGGTAGGCGGCATCCAGAGTCTCTTTGCCTAGCGAGGCGGCGGTGTCTGCCGCTTGCCGCTGGCGGAATGTTTCCACTAATTCTTTACTGGATTGAACCATCTCCTGCCGTTGGGTTTTCCATGCCGTGGCAATAGAAAGTAACAACGACTTAAATCCCGGCCGCCCCCACCGATCCTCTGGCGGGAAATAAGTCCCTCCATAGAAAGGATGTCCGTCGGGAGTCAGGAAGACCGACATCGGCCATCCCCCCGAACCGGTCATCGCCATCACCGCCTGCATGTAGATTTGATCGAGATCCGGCCGTTCCTCTCGATCTACTTTAATCGAGACGAAATTTTCATTCATGATCTTGGCGATATCGGGGTTCTCAAATGATTCCTCTTCCATCACATGGCACCAGTGGCAGGTGGAGTAGCCGATGGAAATGAAAACCGGTTTGTCCTCTTGTTTTGCCTTTTCGAATGCCTCAGAGCTCCAAGGATACCAATTCACCGGATTATGGGCGTGCTGAAGAAGGTAGGGGCTCTTCTCGCCAATCAAACGATTCGGTTTTCTTTCACTGGTTGCATTTGTACTCATCGTTGAAATCACTAAGAGACTGACTACAAGAAGAGATAACTTCATTTTCTCATCAAAGGAGGCTAGCAACCCACTGCTCAACCACTTTCGCTTCCTCTAGAGCATAGGATCCACCAGAATGAATATAGCAGAATACAAGGGAACCGCTAATCCATTTTTTCATTATAGATATTAAGATACCATAAGGTAAGTATTCCGTCCCGCCTTTTCGTGTTA
>CAYJQR010000044.1:0-14401 GCA_964372345.1 uncultured Planctomycetia bacterium
TGAATTGCCTTGGACGTAGTGTCTGCGTATCCATTATTAGTTAAAGATCAATATTAGCGTTAGAACACAGAAGAAGAAAAGATATCCAGAAGAGATTTAAAGAAGGCGACCGTGTTGATCTATTTAACAAATTATGACAAATTATTAGCATGAAATGGGGGGAGGGTTGCATGCAGAATCTTTCAAAGGGGCCATTTAGCTTGAAATTATTAACCACACTGGCTGTGTGCGGGATGGCAATCACCTACTCGGTTTTAGCGCTTCATATTTTTATTGATACTTCTTTTCAAGTTTCCACGATCAAAGAGGCTTACAGCACCATGGAATGGATGGAGTTGGTGGACCACACTCATAAATATCTTCCCTATTACGGAATTTATATTTTCGCCTTTTCGCTTTTCCTGTTCGTCCTAGGGACTTCTTACTCTGAAAAATTGAAGCGGTGGGTGGTGATCCTGCCAAATCTCTTCATCCTTCTCGATATTGCCTCCATGTGGGGGATTCGGTATCTCAATGCCGATATCTTCTCTTGGGGGCTCTTTTTAGCAGGGATTTTACTAGCACTGAGTTTTTTCACGATTGCGTTGCTATTGCTGTATGACATCTGGCTAAGAAAAACAACTTATAGATCGTTGTATTGATAAGGAGGGATTTTAGATGGCGAGAATTTTTAAGAAAGGTCTCATCACCAGTTTAAGTCTGATGCTATTTTTAGGACTCTCTCCCATTTGGCTGGCTCAATTTGTTTACGAGAGGGTATTTTTGAGAAATTCCAAGGCTTCTTTCAGCATGATGGAAGTTTTTGCCGAGACGTTTTACACCGTCCAAGAGGGAGTGAATGTTCTATTATCCGGGGCAGAGGTTGTTCAGGAAGAGACCCAGATCCTCACCGAGCAACAGAAGCAATCCATCGCCAAGGCCGCACAAATCGAGTTTGATCCGGAACTAGATAAAGAATTTCATTTTTACATTGGAAAATCAAAAGGGGAAGTAGTCGGCTATGCGGTTGAAGATTTTGTCAAAGGGAAGTGGGGAAATATCCATTACATGGTAGGACTGAACCCGGAAGGGAAAGTAACGGATGTTGTCGTCTTAAAACTTCAAGAAAGACGTGGACGGCCGGTGAAAGAGAAACGTTTTTTGGGGCAGTTTATGGGTAAAGGCAAACACGATCCAGTGATGTTAAAGAGAGACATCAAAGGAGTGGCAGGGGCGACGATATCCTCTCGAGGGATGACCAATGGGATCAGGAAAATCCTGTCTATTTTTAATGAATTCTACTCTAGATAAAGAACACCTACTCTGGCGCCGACGGCTCCATTATCTGATGGGGACTTTCTTCCAGGTTGATATTTTTGATCCAGATCCAGAGAAGACAAAGGAGGTTGCTGAACTAGTCTTCCATGAGGTGGCGCGGATTGAGCGGTTGCTCAGTCGTTTTCGAGAGGAGAGCGCTGTTTATCAGCTTAACCGCTATGCTTTTATCGAGCCGCAACCCATAGCGGAGGAGTTGTTTCATTTAATCGAGACGAGTCTTGAATATTCTCATCAGACAAAGGGAGCTTTTGATATTGCTGCGGCGGCTTTGACGGAGCTCTGGGAAGACGCTGTAAAAAAGGAAAAACTTCCTACTCTCATGGAAATAAAATCTTTTCTTCCAAAGATCGGTTATCGAAACGTTGTTTTAAACTCCAAAGACAAAACACTTTTCTTTAAGTCCCCCTTGGTCAAGATCGATTTTGGAGCTATTGGCAAGGGGTATGCTTTAGATCGAGCGGTAGAAATAGTGAAAAGAGAAGGGATTTTAAAAGCAAAGCTTAATTTTGGAGGACAGCTCTATTTCCTGAACAAATTAGAGGAAGAAGCTGAAGAAATCGGGATTAGAAATCCACAGGACCCCGATGAAATACTCCTGACCTTTTCCCTAATCAATCAGACAATCGCTACCTCCGCTAACTATGAGAGGTATTTTGAAATCGAAGGGAGGCGGTATGGGCACCTCATCGATCCTCGTTGGGGCTATCCAGTGGAGAACGAAGTCCTGAGTGTGAGTGTTGTGACTTCCAATGCAATGGCAGCCGATGCTTTTTCAACGGCAATCTTTGTTTTGGGGCCAGAAGAAGGGATGAAGTGGATTGAAAAATCAGAAAGTGTAAAAGCCATCATGGTGATTAATAGTGATGGAAAACTACAGGTAAAGGTTTCTTCAAACACTAAGGAGATTGTCCTATGAAACGATTATGGGTGGCATTCATTTCGATTGGATTGGCCGTCGCTTCTATCCCAATGGGTTGGGCAGTTCCTGACCCCGATACTCAATTAAAGATCGAAACTTTAGAGAAACAGATGGGACTTCTGAAGAACCAATTGGATGAGCTGAAAGGAGAGATGCAAGGAAAAACGCGGTTGTGGAGTGAACCAAAGGAAGTGCCGCGCCCGAGAGGGGAGTCAGAGGATGAACGGAAACTCAATATCGCCGGCGAGCTCAATTTCCGTTATCGGAGTAATACGGACCGGCAAGTCCTCACCGATTATGGCCTTCAGTTTTACGAGATTGAGCTTTTCATGGATGCCAATGTCAATGATTACACCTCCGTCTTTATCGAGTATCCCATTTCCCATAAGAATTACCTCAATCCTGGGAATGCTTGGATTGATTTCCACCAGCCGGGGGAACTTGCTGGAGCGGAGTATACAGGGCTAATGATTGGGAATTTCAGTCCGCGATTTGGCTTACTCAACTATGATGACAACCAGAGCTGGGTCTACGGAGGCCGGACCACCACCAATACACCGCTAGTGAGGGGCAAGAGCATCGATTCACAAACAATCCGGAATCGCCAAATTGGTGTTTCAGCGCCGATCAAATTGGGTGATTTTCTGTTTGAGCCGGGTATTTATAACGGCAGCGGACCGATTGAGTTTTCAGGGGGCGCTGACAACGATCATCGGCTGGATGCAACCACTCGCTTACAATATACACTGCCTAACGAAGTGGGGTTAGTCGGTGCCGGTTATTGGTATGCTCCCAAAACAAATGGGGCGACCAGCAATACAGCAGGAACGCGCTGGGGTGGGTCCGGGGCACAACATGTGCGGGATATTGAACGGTTCGCGCTTTATTTCAAATATCCCAATGTCGCCCAGGCGACATTGCCGGATCTTTCTCTTGGGGGCAAACCTTTCATGCTCTACGGTGAATATATCTGGGGAACTCACCACGCCAACTCTAGCATCGCCGTCTCAAACTTTACCCAAGATTTCGCCGGGTGGTACGTAGAAACGAATGTGAACATACTTAGGGATAAACTAGTTGGGGTGTTCCGTTATGACTACCTGGATGAAGACACCGATGTAGCGTCCAATACACTCATGGCGTTGACTCCTGCGCTGAAGTGGAATATTTTGGAGAATGTTTGGTTAACGACTAATTATGAATATTATTTCGGAGGACAGAATGCTTCGGAGAAAGACAATGATCGAGTGGCGTTAGAATTGGCGGTATGGTATTAGCGATTTTACAAAGGATTCACATGAGCTTGTTGAGGTTTTTACATTGATTTGTTATCATCATAGAATGATAAGAATAAAAACCAATCGCTCATTCTCTCTGGTAGTCGGTCTTTATCTGATGACGCTCTGTTCTCCTGTTTGGGCCAATCGGGATCCGTTGGTTCAACTGCTGATCAAGAAAGGAATCATCACGGAACAAGAAATCTCACAGATGGAGAAGGAGCTCGCAAGCACGCCTCAAGCAAAAGAGGAAGCTCCTCGCGTGGATCTAGCCAAAGCAACCTCCAAACTCAAGATCAAAGGGCGCGCGGCGGTCGGTTATTTCGATTCAGGGAAATCCGGTTCGTACCCGAGTAGTTCCTTTGAGGTTCCTGAAGCGAAAATTCAATTTGAATTTGAGCCGGATTCAAAGAATACATTTATCCTACGCGCCAATTTGAATAATGCCGCGTTTAATAATCTTGATTTTTTCTACCTGGATTCAAAAGAGTTTTGTTCTTTCCTTGAGGAAAGGGGAGTAAAATTAACCAGCCGTCTAGGACGATTCAAGCTGGACATGGGGGAGGAAACCTGGTCCAATAACCCTGTTGAAGGGGCGTTGATCTCTACTTCTGCCGCCAATATGTCAGGAAATGACGAGGGGATTCAGCTGGGACTCGCGTTGGGCGATAAGAAAAAACCTCTCAAGGTCACCGGCGCCATTACCAACGGTGTTACCGGAGTAGGGTCAGATACCACGACACCGAAGGCGTTCACCGGGAAAATATCGTATCGTTTCTGTGATCCGTTTTATGTCAGCGCCAGTTATCACCACTCAGGAGAACTTAAATTGTCCAACTCGGAAGCCGGTATCGGAGGATTGGTGATGCGCCCTGCCAACGCTATTAAATGGGACCGCCAAATTTGGGAAGTGGATGCTCGCTACGATCTAAATCCCGGCAAGATCATTGATCCACCGGTTTACACGGACAGCCTCGCCTATCTGCGGTTAGCTTATGGGCAATTTTATGATAATGCTCAACCGGTATCAGACCGCGATGGCATCTATGGTTTTGCCGAAGGGCTCTGGAATATCAGCGATAAAATCTATGCGGTGCATCGAACCAGTGTTGTGGATCTGAATGGAGACGCGACGGCCGCTTTTAACAGCGTGACAACCAACCGCTACATCCGTTATTCGTTTGGTCTTGGCTATCGGATGACTGATGCCGCGATCCTGAAGACGGAATACTCGATCAATCGAACCAAGTCAAGCGATCCCCACGACAACCAATTTGCGACAGTCGTCTCATCGCAATTCTGAGAAAGAGATTAGCAATATATCTTCTCTTGATATTTTCATTCTCATAGGTTAAATTATGAGCATGCCAGAATCATTGACTCGACCAGGTTTAGCTCATTTCATTGTAGCAGATTCTGTTCACTTGGGACCCGATGGAAAAGCTACAGCATATGGTATTTTTAACAGGATCATTATTGAACAATTGCCTGCAACTCATTCGATGTTTTCCCTGTTAGTGACCATAGGTTATGGAAGACCTGGTCAATACGTCTCTCGTTTTTCTATATTTTCTCCCTCTGGTGAAAAAATACTGGAAACGCCTCCTAATGAGTTTGAATTAAAGACTCCAAGATCAAGCCATAACTGGTGTGTGCAGTTTCAAGGTTTTCAATTACGAGAAGAGGGAGAGTATAGAGTTATCATATACCTTGAAGGGGATGAGCTGCCACTCGCTGATCAAACGCTTTTCTTTGTAGAGAAAAAGGAGAGGTAATCCTTATGTTATGGTTTAAGGAAAATGAATTTGAGTGGACACAAATCATCGAGAGAGATCTCATAGCTAAAGCTAGAGGCGATACTTCAAAGTTAACAATTGCTCGGTCAAGACGACATATTCAACATTGGCTAGCTGGAACTACAGATCAGCTTACCTCAGAAAAAGTCAATACCTATAAGGTAATACCCTTCCAGAACTTAAGTAGTCCGAAGCATGTGTTGAATGAACCCATCTTTATATTATTAGAAGGAGACGGAAATGTAGTTACTGCGACGTGTTACGATGCTTGTGGTTTATTTGGTTTTGGTGATACAGAGCAGGAAGCTATTGCGGATTTATGTAATGTTCTTATGCATTGCTATGAAGATTTAGTTGCAGAGGAAGATAATAACTTAGGGCCGGAACCACGTAGGATAAAAAGCTATTTGACAAAAATAATGAGCAAGAAAAATGCAGCTTAAATGGAAAGAAGTGAAGAAACTACTTGAGAAGGTTCAAGTGACTCTTCGTGAAGGAAAAGATCCGGGAGGTTGGCTTGTTCATGAAGGGAGAAAAATTTTGTATCTTAGGATGTCAAAAGGAGAAGGAGATGTGCCTGGCCATGTTCCAGATAAGATTCGGCAGTCTTTACATTTGAATGAAGCTTCATTTATTGATCTTAAGAATTGTCCCCTTAGCCGTGATCAATACTTAGAATTACTGAGAGCAAAAGGTTATATTTAACAATCCCTATTCCATTGGTCAACCTTACCAGCACAATTTTTCGCCCTTAATCTTGATAAGATAACCCAACTTACGAATATTGTCTCAGCAATCAGATAATAAATAATCCAAACAATTCCTCCAGAACCAAACCCGTAGCTGTGCAGCCCGCGGCCTAAAACGAAATTGACTCCGTACCAAGTCATCAACACGAGTAAAAATCCCAGAACAGAGCCGACGGCCAGCCCGAAATTGTCCAGCCATTTCGCGTGTTTTGAGTGAACGATCACTAAGTACCCCAAAAAAGTGATCAGCGCCCAGGTCTCTTTCGGATCCCAGCCCCAGAAACGTCCCCACGATTCATTGGCCCAGACCCCTCCCAGTACAGTGCCGATACCAATCAATAAGATTCCAACCTGCATGACTTGATAAATCAATTGAGAGGAATCTGATTCGGCTTGGGGAGTGAATTTCATTCTGGCGCTCAAGAAAAGATGGCGATGCCCTAACGCCATCGCCAGTCCAAAAGCGCCGTAACTGGAAACAATCGTCATCACGTGAATCGTGAGCCAGTAATTACTCCGAAGCACGGGAACTAAAACATCCATGCTGGAATCGAGGGGGAGCAAATGAGCGTAGAGCATCACCAGCGCGCTGGTGAGGGAGCCGACGGCAACGGGGAGTGAGGTTTTTTGGGCTATGGCGAAAATAACCGCGAAAACCATCAAAATCCAGTTCATGTAAATCATCGATTCATACATGTTGGAGACCGGGGGACGCGCCAGGATGATGACTCTCAGCGCGATACCGAGGGTGTGAAACAAAACAGCGCCTGTAAGAAATAGGATGCCGAGCCAACGCCAGAGATTGCCCCCCTCACCCTTCCCCTCTCCCCCTAAGGGGGAGCGACCCACCCACTGGGTGGGTACCCCGGGGTGAGGGGGAGACGATGCAAAGAATGTCAGAAAAATAAAAGCCAGCAGATAGAGGATCCATGACCATTCAAACGGCTGGATATCGTAGTAATATTTTTCAAGAGAAATTCTAGTCCGGGTTGCCGGCGATACGATAACAGCTACTTTTTCCTCCCATTGACCAACCGCTTGATTGAATTGGGGAAAATTTCCTTGTGCATAAAACTGGATTAAATTTTCAAAATTCCCATTTCCCATTTCCCATTTCCCATTTTCCGCTGTTACGTAAGGCGATTGCCATGGTGTTGTTTCATCCAGAGACGGTGCTACAGTGATGTTTTCCCCTGACTCCAGACGCTGCACCGTCATCAGTTGTGAATAGAGTTCTTCCGCTTTCTGTTCCAGTTTTGTGGGACGGACGTCTTTATCTCTCTTTGCTTGGGAGTGTTGAACGAGAACAACGACTTTATCCACGGAAGGAATAATTTGATTCACTGAGAAAAACGTTTTCTCTTTAGCCAGCCCAAGAGTTTGGCGTAGTTCGGCATAATTCACGTGGATCCATTCAATATCTTTAATCGTCTCGCGATGAGCAAGCGCGTCGAGAACTACCTGAACAGCCTGTTTTTTTTGCCATGTTTGCTTGCCGGTGATCCATTGAACCGTCGAGCGCGAAAAGGCCTCGAACGATTTAATCCGGCCGTTATGCTGGATGGGGATTTGTTTGGCTGCCGATAGATAAGAAGGAGTTGAGGTGCAGGAAGATAAGAGTAAACAAGCCAATATGACGATAATGAAGCAAGTGTTTTCCGAACGTCTCTCGGCGACACGGAGCGAGGAAAATGCTTGCTTCATACCGATCCACCTAGTCAGCATGATTACTCCCTTCTTTCGATAACGGTTTAATGTAAAATAACAAAATGACTCCCGTGAATAGAATAATCGCCCCTGAATAAATGAAAGTAATGCCGGGGTTCTTGGCGATCGTGAAAATCGAGGCCTCGCCGATGCTGGGATCCTGAATATAAGAAGATTGGAAAATCCTGAATCCCGCGTAGTCCAAGGGATGATTCATGCTGATCGTTTTTTGAATCGTTGTTTTTTCTTTCATGTCATAAAGCAAAACATCGCTTTCAAAAGAAGAAGGATTTTGCGTCCCCGGATAGTCCACCTTTCTAAAATCGGCCAGTTGAAGGAGAAAAGGGAGCGTGAGGTTTTTAGCAGTCAGGGCTAGTTGAAGAGGCCCAGTCTTGGTTTCAAAAACTGCCGGTTGATTCAATAAAACCCATTGTTTTTGTCCGACGGCGTTTCCCTCCTCGACAAGAGAAATTTCGGCGCCAAAAGCGCCCCCGTGGGAATCTTCAACCACTTGTTTTGAGATGACAGCGTGGTTGTAGATCTGGGCGACGGTAAAAGTGATATCCATCCATCCCGCCGAAGTAGGAGAATTTAAAGAAACAGCTCCCTCCTGCGAAGACCCTTTTGAAGAGAGGGACCGGTAGGTCCACTGCCCTTGGGGAGAGACCGAGAAGATCAAATAAGGGGGCTGCGGCTCCTGGGCTGATTCGGGGACTGGGATTTCCAATGCCACGGCTAAATCAAAAAGATTCCCGCTTGCTTTCCCATGGAGCGAATCGAAGTCAGGGAAAAGGGCAAACTTGGTATGCCGTTCCTTTTGTCCCTGTGGGTCGTGAACTTCAAACTCGATGGCGGGGTTAAAGTGAATATCTTCCGGGGAGTTCATCAGACGATTATTCTCATCCACCTTCGCGTTGGGAAGGTAACGGATGTTTGTCAGAGTCAGCTCGGTCGAAGGAAGGGTTATTTTCTCTTCGGAAATTCCCTCCTGCCATCGTGCAAGCAGTTCAGGAGTCAGTTCCATTGAGAACAATTCTCCTTTTCCCTTTTTAGAAATCTTGAGCCAGGAACGGGGAGGAGTGGCGGGATCTCGAGCTATTTTTAATACCAACGTTGCGGGGCCGATGGAAGCGGCGGCTGATTGCGGGTTCTCGGGATCTTTTTCAATCAGCGAGAAAGTTTGATCAAGACCGACGGTATCACTGTGCAAAGCCGCCTGAATGGCATGGTTGGCGGGATTTTGGCCGGTCCCTTCTGTAACCATTTGAGTGGAGATCAAGTGTTCTGAAGTGCGATGGAGAAACAAATGAAGATGAGTATCGTTAAGGGGAATCGGGATTGGATGAGGGCTCCCTTTATTCTTGAGTTCAATAGTCACTGGGGTCACCGGCGGCTGATTGGGAGAAGTAACGTTTAACACATAACCGTCTTGCTGGATAGTGTGCTTGTGTTCTCCTTCAACAAGCATCATCTGACCTTCAACCCCCAAAAGGCGGGTCAAAAGGGCCCCCGCTAGAAGAATTAGGATGCCGATATGAGTAATGACAAATCCAGTATGGTGTTTTTTAAACGGGTAACGGGTCAGCGTGGAACAGAAAATATTGACCCACAACAGTGATAAAAAGAGATCAAACCATCGGTTCTGATAGAAAGTTTTCTGGGCGAAAGACGTCCCCCACGCCGATTCCAGAGAAGTGGAAATAATCAGCAGGGCCACTAAAGAAGCGATTAAGAAGACGGCGAACTTTAAGGATCCTAATAATTTAAGAAAACGCATAACCATGTGAGGATTTTATTATATCAAAGGTAAAACAAAGAGACAGAAAATTCTATGACGCCTGTCATTGTTTGAGAGAGGTTTGAAGAAAAGGAAGATTCAGCAACATGATTCTTCCTCTCGTGGAGCGGAGGATTTTTTTCTCTTTCATCTTGCTCAAGGTGCGAATCGTCGTCTCCAGCGTCGTTCCAGCGAGGCTCGCGATTTCCTGGCGGGTTAAAGGGATCTCGTCGCCAAATTTCTTCGCGAGCGTCACCAGGACCTGAGTGATTCGCTGTTCCACCGGGTCGAAAATCATGCAGCCGTGGCATTCTACCTCCCGCAGACGCGAGCAAAAGGAGCAAAGGGCTTCCTGCGAGAAGGAAGGGTAATCCCTCATCCATTGAGAAAAAGTAGAGGATGGAATTCGAACTGCCACCGCATCGGTTGCCGCTACCGCGTTGACGGGATAGGATTTGTGATCCAGTGCGGGAAGACAGCAGAAAGTTTCTCCCTCGGTGATCACGCAGGTTGTGGAGACCTGTCCGTTTTGCAGGTACTTATTTAAGTGGACTCTTCCCTTGCGCAGCAACCAGACCGAATCGCTCTCCTGTCCCTCCCGGAAAAGGAATTCTCCTTTTTTTAACGTTTTCTCCTGCGCGATTTGGGCAAATCCTCTCCGCTCTTCCGCGGGGAGGGATTGATAGGGTTTTTGCTGGCTAAGCCAATGGCTTAGGGCGTGATTTAATATTGACACTGTCGGGATTCCTTCTTTAGAAATAAGAGAATATCATGAAACATGATTTAGGTCAATGTTTGTTGCGTGGGAATTCCTTATGATTTAACTCATAAAGATATGATCAATCTAACCCGCCTCTACAACGATTCCCGGACAGCAAGCGATGGATTGAGGTATCCCGACGGCAAGGAGGCTTTCTCAAAAGGACGTAAACCGGTAGTCGTTTGGACGATGACCCAGCGGTGTAATCTTCAATGTGTTCACTGTTACGCGGACGCGGGCCGTGGAGTCTACAATGGCGAGCTCACAATAGAGGAAGCCAAGATCATGCTGGAAGATTTGGCGCGATTTGGCATACCCGCTCTGCTCCTCTCTGGAGGGGAACCTTTAACCCATCCCTATTTTTTTCAACTTGCCCAAACCGCCAGAGACTTGGGGCTTCGCTTGACCATTTCCACCAATGGAACTCTGATGAGCGAGGAAAAAGCGGAAGCGATTAAAAAGATCGGTATTACCTACGTGGGAATTTCTTTTGACGGGTTGGGGGAAATCAATGACTTATTCCGGGGGCAAAAAGGGGCTTTCCAAGCGGCGTTAAAGGGATTACGTTCCTTAAAAGCGGTTGGACAAAAAGTAGGGCTCCGGTTCACGCTGACCCAGAGAAATTACGCCGCGCTCAACCAGATCTTTGAATTTGTCGAACAGGAGAAAATTGACAGAGTCTGTTTCTATCATCTGGTTTATTCAGGGCGGGGGAGCCAGATGAGCAAAGACGATTTAACTCATGAACAAACGCGTCACGCCATTGACCAGATCCTGGCGTGGCTAAGGGGGTTAAAGGAGAAGAACGCGCCGGTTGAAGTATTGACCGTTGACAATTCAGTGGACGGGGTTTACCTCTACTTAAAACTTCAGAAGGAAAATCCCACTCAGGCCGAAGAAGTGTACCAGCTTTTGAGGCGCAACGGCGGCGGGGCCAATTCCTCCGGCCTTGGCATCGCCAACATTGACTCCTACGGTCATGTTCATCCCGACCAATTCTGGCAGAGCTACTCTCTGGGAAATGTAAAAGAGAAACCTTTCAGTGAGATTTGGAGTGACGCCGGCAACTCCTTCCTCAATAACCTTCGGGATCGCAATCAACGGCTCAAAGGGCGCTGTCAAGCATGCCGCTGGAAACCGCTCTGCGGTGGCTCGTTTCGGGTTCGCGCGCTCCAGGCGACCGGTGATTTATGGGCTGAAGATCCAGCCTGCTATCTCCAGGACTCAGAAATCTCTTCTTACACCAAGTTGTTTTGTTGAAATCATTGTGTCACGCCTGATATAATCTGTGTATGCCTTCAAGAACAGCTTGATCATGGCTCCTGTCTTTATTTCCTTATTGTTTATCCTCGCAATGCATCCGATTTTTACTTCAAGAGCATTCATCTTGAGTTTTTGTCTTTTGGCAATAGGAGGGATTGGATTATGCTGTATCCGTTTATTCGGTCACCGTTTTTTTAAAAAGGCCGCCGATAAGCGATATCAACCGAGTCATCGCGCCCTTTATCTGGTCGTTTTCGGCGGTGTGGTAATTTTTCTGAAGAATGTTGATATTTCATGGCAGCACTACCATCAAGCAGGGTTTTTTATTGTTGCTTATTCCATTTGCCGGTTTATTCTTTCTGTTTTTCTAATCATATTGTGTTTTACTTTGGGAGCACTGACGCTCAGGCGGTTTTTCCCGAGTCTTCGTCAAGATAAAGTAGGGGGAGAGCTATCGTATTTCATCCTTTGTTTCTTTGGGGGGGCTTCCATTTATGCCATTGTATTTACCCTTCTGGGATTATTGGGATTTCTTAAAACTCCTGCCGCGCTTCTGCTGACGGCGCCGCTTCTCTTTTTCTCCCCTCCGCTCATCTCCCAGGTAATGAAACCTATTTGCGCCAAGATATCCAGAGTTTTTTGCCAATTAGAAGGAATCAGCGGGTGGGCGCGCGCTTTATTAGTTTGGCTCGCGTTGGTGGCTGGAGGATTCCTGTTCTTTTCGAAAGGACTCTATCCTGGTCCCTTTGACAATGATGTATGGGAGCATTACCTCCCTTACTACCGCGAAGTGTTGCGAAACGGAAGTCTTGGCCCTAATGAAATATGGTTCCAATTTTACATTTCTAAAGCGGCGGGGTTATTTTATCTCTCCAGTCTTTTGAGCGATTGTCTTTCAGTTCAGCTTGTATCCTGGTGTTTTATCTTGGTGACAGGGATCATCCTCTTCCAATTCTTAAACGAACATCTAGCGGATTTCTCTTGGGCTTTATTGGGTGTTATTGTCTTCTTTGCCGCTTGCGCTTATAGAGACTCTGGGAACTTTTTCAAACACCATACCGTTCTAGCTGGCTATGTGGTGTTTTTGGTATGGGCATCTATTCAAATTATTCACCAGGCACTCTTGCCGAGAAAGGCATTTTATCTTTTTATGGCGGCAGCGAGTTTTTATATAGGTTTCCATCAACCGCAAGGCAGTGCTATCTTGGTTGTTTTTTGGGGGATAACAACCTGTTCAGTCGTCCTTTTCCGCGCCGGACGACCCCTGACTCATTTATTTGCGACCCTGTTCCTGTTTGTAGTGATGGGAATAATAACGGACCTGGTATTAGGGTACGCTTTTACCGGCCTCGCAACACTGGATCCTGTTCACTTTTTTTGGCCGTTAGCCGATTGCGAAAAATTCGACCGGGTGTTTGGCGCTTCTAGTATTGCGTATTCTCTATTTAGCGAACCACACGTTCAAAGACAGATGAATTTGGATTGGAGTTTTAAAATTTTTCGTTGCGAGTATTTCTTTAGTCTATTTCCGACCCCGATACTTTTGTTAGGAGGAATCATTGGGATTTCGAAAATGATCCAGCCGGTGAGCCGGATAAGAATTCAGCATGACAAGTATCCAATGCTCCTTTTTGCCATCTTCGCTTTTTCTTCATTTGTTTTGGGGCAGTTGATGACCACTCAGAGTGTTCTTCACCTTTTTATGTTCAACAATTTTATTATGGCGGTCATTGGGATAGCGTCAACGAAAATAGTAGTGGATACTTTTATCCCTCGTGTTGTAAAACCATGGTTTTGCGTTCTCCTGTTTGTTTTTCTAAGCCTGGGCGCTGTTACTCAAGGACTGCGATATACTGGAGAGACCCGCTTGAAGGCCTTAGCCGCGTATACATTTGGCCGGTGGTCGTTCTGTAACGTCCTGCAAGAAACCAGCGCGTATTTTAAGCATTCTCTGGAGGCAGTCGTTGGAATTCGCCAGTTGCTTGGGCCTCACGCAAGAATAATAAGTTTGACACGCGATGCCGGTCCAGGGTATTCATTCCCAGGAGCAGGAATCGTATCAGAGCCGTCCCATACACTGGGGACCCATTACTTGGAAATAGTTTTCGGAACGCCTGATCAGGCTAAAGGACTGTTGCAGAAGAGGGGGTTCGATTATTTCCTTGTTAATTTAAACAGACCTCTTTTTAGCGGTCTGGTTTTTAGCCATTTATTTGCCCCCGACCATTTGAACCCATACTTCAAAGTTATTTTTCAGGAGGGTGATAACTATCTTCTGACGTGGCGTTTGCCTGAAGATACCGAGACGATCCCGCAGCGGCTCGCGCAAACGCTGGAATTAAAACAAAGAGGTGTTCTCTTTTATCCATTTTCCACGGAATTTGGCAGTCGAGTGCAATCCGCGATGTCGTGCGAATCGCCGGCTCTGTCAGTTGCCGCAATCACACAGTTCCTTCAAGACGGCATGACAGACAGCGTTGTCCTCAAAGAAAACCAGGTGTTTCTTAGGTCCCTTATATCACAAGTTGAACAGATGCTGAAACAGGAAATACCCCGATTAGTTTCGCAGGTATGGGAAAGAAATAATATTGGATTGCTTGAGGAAAGTACTCGTCTTAAAGTGATCAATCAGGAACTGAGCGTCTTAACGGTTGATGGGGTGAAAAAGTTCATCATACTGCGTTATGAAGAACGATTTGGACGAGAATTGACTCTTAAATTGGTGAGTGAGGATGAACGAATTCCCTATGGATATTTCTATAAAAGCGAAGAGGATTTTAACGCGTTCTTGAAAAGAGGTAAGCCGCCATGAAGGGAAGCGGATAGCCAAGACGAT
>CAYJQR010000045.1:0-14346 GCA_964372345.1 uncultured Planctomycetia bacterium
GAGGGGACAGATCACTTGCTATTCAAAGGGGCCATCTTGACGTGCTACGAACAGTAAATGATAGGAATTTCCTTTTTGAGCGAGAGGGGAGAGAGAGTGCAAAGTGAGGCGATGTAGTAACAGAAGACCTGTCTGCCTCAGGCAGAGAGGATCAGAGCCAAAGGGTGGAGGGAGAAAATGAAATTCGGTCAACTCAGCCAGGAGCATCTTGAAGACCTTGTGAGCGAAGAGCTTGGCAATGGTCTTGAGACGACAGGCGAGGCAGGGGGAGAAACTTGCCTTGGGAGTCGAAACAGCCATCGGTGACGAGAGCATGAAGATGGGGGTGGAAATTCACCAAATCGCCGAAAGTCTGAATAGCGATGACTACACCTGGAAAGAGATCATTACGATCGAAACTGGCCTGATAGAGTTGTTTGAGGCAGGCATAGGCACAGAGTGGTGAAATACGAAAGACCCGAATTCCCTATCATTTCAATCTCTCTGGTACCACAGTATGATATACTTGTTCAAATCAGGAGAACCGATGAATCTTTCTTTTGCTTTGAAGATCTCACTTTTAGTTAGTATCATGCTATGGCATGCTGTCCCTAAGTGGCAATTAGAGGGTATCCTTTCTCCACCCAGTCTAACTGAAAAACAAGATGAAACAATCCCGATCCGCCAAAAACCCCCTAAGCCGGTTAATGCTCACCCTGCAGTTGCTGATACTCCAGCTAACTCCCGCGGCGAGTCGAAGGGTCGAGAAGGCCAGAGGCCATGGACATCTGAGGAAGATGCGAAGATTCCGGGGGTGATTCAGGCGCTGGTAGCTGCTGCTGGTAGGGAGGATGTTGTTCAGGCTCATGCCATTCAGGGGGATAGGACGGCCAATACGCAGGAGATTATAGAGAGAGTGCTGGGGCAAAGACGCACTGGGGTAGCGCTCTACATGCGAGCCAAGAAAGTGTATAGGAGCTGGGACAAGGCTCTTGAGGCAGCGGGGTTTGATCCGGAAGAGATCAGAGGCAAAGTAGCGGATTGGACATCTGAGGAAGATGCGAAGATTCCGGAAGTGATTCAAGCGCTGGTAGCTGTTGGTGGGGAGGATGTTGTTCAGGCTCGTGCCATTCAGGGGGATAGGACGGATAGGACGGAGCAGATTATAGAGAGAGTGCTGGGGCAAAGACGCCCTGGGCAGGCGCTCTACAGCCGATCCAGGAAAGTGTATGGGAGCTGGGATGCGGCGCTTGAGGCATCGGGGTTTGATCCGGAAGAAATCCATGGGAGAGCAGCGGATTGGACATTTGAGGAAGAAGCGAAGATTCCGGAGGTGATTCAGGCGCTGGTAGCTGCTGGTGGAGAGGGTATTGTTCGGGTTCGTGCCATTCAGATGGATAGGACGGATAGGACGGAGCAGATTATAGAGAGAGTGCTGGGGCAAAGACGCACTGGGCAAGCGCTCTACAGCCGATCCAGGAAAGTGTATGGGAGCTGGGACAAGACTCTTGAGGCAGCGGGGTTTGATCCGGAAGAAATCCGTGGGACAGCAGCGGATTGGACATCTAAGGAAGAGGCGAAGATTCCTGAGGTAATTCAGGCGCTGGTAGCTGCTGGTGGGGAGGATGTTGTTCGGGGTGGTGCCATTGGTAGGGATAGCACGGCAAAGACGCAGGAAATTGTAGAGGCGGTACTGGGGCACAGACGCACTGGGCGTGCGCTCTACAACCGAGCCATTATAGTGTATGGGAGTTGGGATGCGGCGCTTGAGGCAGCGATGAAGCAAATTGGAGATAAGGAAGAGGCACAGACTCCTGGAGGAGTTGAAGGATATGGAGAGGAAAGGTTACCCGTTGAGACTGAGTCAGTCGTAATAAAGCCTGTAGGGTCTACTCTGTCCCCATTGGATGAAAGGAAATCTGAAGGAGAAGCCACACCTTCACAACCGGCGGAGAAAGATCAACCAACAGATCAGGTAGAAGCAGATCTTGGCAGCGCAGAGAAAGCAGAGAAAGGTGTATCGTTGTCCAAGTCACCTAAGTCCAAGGATGAGTCTACCTCCCAGACCCCTGCTCAACAATTGCGCCTTATGATCGCCCGTCTGGTTCAGTTTTATAACTCAGGCAAGGAGAAAGAGGCGCAAAAGCTTTGGGATGAAATAGCCCCGTTATATGTCCGCTATCACCGACACATTTCGTTCTTTTACATCCATCTGGCGGCGAACATGTATTTGGCGAATAGTTTGACCAGCACAACCACCCCGCGGATCTGGGTCGCTGCTGCTGGTGAGACATCCGCGAGCGCCTGGGAGTATCTGAGAAAACCGCTAGAGGCAAGGGGCATGGCTGTGCCTGTCATTACCAGCCTTGATCTGAGCCTCGATATGTCTGAGGAGTACCGTAAATTGGATATTTTAAAAGAAGGTTCGCATATCTTCGTTCAAGGAGACATGCGTCACCCGGTTTCGGCATCATTAGGAGAGGGTGAGTTTGATGTGGCTGTCAATGGCTCCTTAAGTTTGATCAAGCCCAGCGAACGATTGCAGATGCTCATCGGAGCCAAAGCCACGTTGAAACCCAATGGGCGGCTTGTCCTTTTATCGGGCTTAGGGCCTTTTGTGGAAGGGCTGGACGATGTGCTGAAGGCGCTTAATTTCAAGCTCTTGAACCCGCGTGAACGGAAACTGGCTTTGAATTCTCAATACAAAACACTCTTCACCGAAGAAGGCTGGGCTTACTTTCAGGAAAAGATAAGCCAGGGCTACATTATTGTTGCCGAGAACGTCGGTCCGATTGACGAGGAAAAACTGGATTTGATTTCAGATGAAATGCTGCTCTACCAGCGTGAGGCTGATGCTGGCAAGGCTGGCAGACAGGAAGTGCTGGCGGCTACCTTAGGGGCTGATGTGGAGGAGCTTGAGCCAAGTCAGGCAGGGGATAGAGCCGGCGATTCCTCTGAAGCCCAGAATATCCAAGGAAGCTCAAGGCGCAGGTTTAATCCTGATCAAGACTCGTTGTTCAGTGATTTTGGAAGTCTGTTAGATGTGATCCAATTCCAGAGAGTAGACGCAAGGAACGCAAGGCCTGCTACTGGGCGCGAAGCGAAGGAGGGGAAGGTAGTAGAGGAAGACAAGGTGGACATGGAGAAGTTGTTGCGGATTCCATTGATAGGGTTGCCAACCGTAGCAGAGAAAGCGGCGGTTGGGCAAGTACGAGAGGCGTTTTCTAGGGCATTGAATCAGCTATTGGAGTTAGGGGTATTTCCGCAGAAGCAAGGACGTAAGGGCAAGGGCTGGGAATTGGTTTGGCAGACATCAGTGGAGGATTTAGCGGAGAATTTGCAGGGTTGGAATGAAGACAAGCGGCGGCAGATATTGGAGCAGTTACGGTTAGTTCGGGATGGGTATGTAGAAGAGGTGAGAAGCCTTGGGGTCTTGCCCGATAGGGCTCAGCAGGAAGATCAATGGTCCCTGATGTGGTTAGACGAGCGTATCGCGCTAGTGGAAAAGACGCAAGACGTGGATGCACTACTGTCCGAACGGTTTGTTTTAAAATCATTGTAATGGACCCTAAAATTCGGACAGGTGGATAAGTTAGGTTTTGGTGGGGTAAAATAGCCGTGAGATGAAGTTGTAGCACGACTCAACCTTAATACAGGTGAAATCGAAAACCTTGAGGTACTGTTTTTTTCAACGCAACTCTTGAGGAACAATTTGTTGGAACTACCGGTTACAGCCGAGCTACGTTTGGCAATTTAATAATCATCAGAATGGTGTTTTGGGTCAAGTAAAATTATGAGTGAGGGCCACGTAAAACTATGAGTGTTGGTCCCTGAGAAAGTTGAGTTCAAAGTTCAACTGATAGACAATATAGCGTAACCTCCAAGGGAGTAGTAGACTTAAGAGTAAGCAATCTCAAAAGGAACTACTCCACCAACAAACAACAAGGAGGAGGTTAGCGCCATGAGTATTATAAGGTATGTAGGGATGGATGTCGATAAGGAAGGGATTGACGTGCTACGAACAACACTTTAGGGGAATAAGAGATCTTCAGTTAAAGGTCTTCAAACCTTAGTATCTCGGCGCCTATGCCTCCGTATTCTCTTATCGCTGTAGATGTAGGATGTGATACAATATCGCTATGCAAGTGTTGAATCCGTTGACTTTGGTCTGTGGTCTTTGGTCTGTGGTCTTGCTTTTAGGCTGTTCCCAGCCGCTAGAGACGCAGGCCCAACAGGTCCTGCAAAAAGATCCTTCCTTTGGCCCGGCGTGGGAGAAAAAACAGCTTGTCCAATCTGAAATCGCTACTCTTCGCGCGCAGTTTGAAACGGTTAAAAGCGACCTCGACTCCAAAATCAGCCAGTTAAGGGAAGATCTGAAAGTCCGTGAGAACGATTTTAAGCAAAAAACTCAGCTCTTGCAGGAAAAGATGCGGCCTGAAACGGAGAACCTAAACCAAACAACGAAAAATTTAGAGGCGCAATTGAAAGAGACGCGGGATCAGTTCCGTCAGGTGGAGAAGGAAGCGCGCGACATGGAGAAAGAGATCCAGCAGCCTCCGCCTGGGACTTCCCAATCCACAACAGCATTATCCGATACCACTGCCACCGCCAATAAAGATGAGTTAGCCGGCCAGTTCTCAAGGAAGGTCGTTCAACGGGAAGAACTGAAGCTTCAAGTCAAGAAACTTGAGAACGAAATCCGTTTAAGAAAACAACAGGCGCGCCTTCTCTTGTCGTGGTAATCCAGCCGTCGTGGTCAGAAATCGAACGCTCCTTTGGGGAAAGAGAAGGCATCATTATTTCCCTGGAAGTAACGCCTCCTCCTGATTCTCTCTCTGTTTTCCAAAGGTTAAGAGAAAGAGAGATCAAGGCGTTCTGGCTCGACAGCGCCCGTTTCCATCCTCAAACCGGGCGGTATTCCTTCATCGGTTTGGATCCGATTGCCACATTTCATGAAGTGTCTCAGCTAAGAGAGATTTTAAATCAGAAAAAAGTAACAGTTTCTCCTGGACTGCCTCCATTTACATCGGGTCTCATTGGATACTTCAGTTATGAGGGAGAGAGCGAGTGGGTTCAAGTTCAGACTGTCATCAGTTGGGACCATCAGCAAAATCGGTGTTGGATTACGGAGCCGTTTTATCCGCAAGAGCAGGGGAAGAACGACTATCAGAAAATTGTTGAGCGATTGTTAAGATATCAACAGTTGATACCAGGAGATGTTTCTCCTTACCCCGGGGTACCCACCCAGTGGGTGGGTCGCTCCCCCCATGTTCACGGCATTCGCTTTGAAATGGATCAACCTTCCTTTGAACGGATGGTTCTCCGCGCCAAAGAATACATTGCCTCTGGCGACATCTACCAGGTTAATCTCTCTCAGAGAATTTCCGCCGATATCAGCGGCGACCCGTTAGAACTTTACCTGCGATTACGGGAAATCAATCCTTCTCCTTTTGCCTGCTATCTACCGATGGGTCAAGTGACGATTGCGGGTTGTTCCCCTGAGCGGCTTCTGCGTGTCGAGGGAGACTTAGTTGAAACTCGCCCCATTGCCGGAACAAGGCCGCGGGTGGCGCGGAATACATTCGCTGATCGTCGTTATGCTCAAGAACTTTTACTGAGTCCCAAAGAGCGAGCTGAGCATATTATGCTGGTGGATCTGGAGCGGAATGATTTGGGAAGAGTCTGTGAATACGGTTCAGTAGAGGTGAACGAGTTGATGGCGGTCGAGGAATATTCACACGTTCGTCACATCGTTTCCAACATCAGAGGAAAATTACGCGAGGAATGTGAACGGTTGGACGCGGTTACAGCGGCCTTTCCGGGTGGGACAATTACAGGGACACCCAAAATTCGTTCGATGGAGATTATTGAGGAATTAGAACCGGTCGAACGCGGGTTGTACACCGGCTCAGTCGGCTATTTGAGTTTTTCCGGGGAAATGGATTTGAATATCGTCATCCGTACATTTCTCATCATGGAGGGACGCCTTCATATCCAAGCAGGAGCCGGCATCGTGGCCGATTCGATTCCGGAGAAAGAATACGAAGAAACGCTTCGCAAGGGGCAAGCGTTGCTGGAAGCGGTGCAATTCTTCATTTCTCCCCCTCCCTTGACCTGTCTGCGTGAACGCACAGGCAGATGGGAGGGGGTTGGGGGGAGGGGATAGAGATTAACCGATGAATTATTGGGGACAGGGAGTTTTTGAAAGTCTGCGATGTTACCAGGGAGAATTTTTCTTGCTGGAGGAGCACCTGGAGCGTCTTTTTGATTCGGCTCATTCTTTGGGATGGATTCTCCCGTATGACCGGGCAGAAGTCGTCCGGAGAATGAAAGAAGATTTTGCGCGACAGAAGGAGAAATCGGCTTTCGCCCGAGTGACACTCTATCGCGATTGGGAGCAAGAGAAATACGATTTAGCAACGACGATAATTCCCATGAAACGATATCCGCAAACGTATTATAATGAAGGGGTGACTCTGGCGACGGTCCCAACAAGAAGAAATTCTCCGATGGGGGTTAGTCCGCAGGTGAAATCGAATAACACCCTGGGAAGTGTTCTGGCTTTCGAAGAGGGGAGAATTCAAGATATTTTTGAACCACTTTTGCTCAACGATCAAGGATACGTGACCGAAGGGGCGATCTGTAATTTCTTTATCGTCAAAAAGGGAGAGGTAAAAACAGCGCCGGTTTATACAGGGGTCTTAGAAGGAGTTACGCGGGATTACGTGATTCAATTAGCAAGCGGCGAAGGAATATCAGTCAAAGAAATTCCGTTAACCCGTCATGACATTTATAACTGTGAGGAAGCATTTTTGACGAATACTTCGATGGGGATCATGCCGGTGCGCGGGGTGGATGGGCGGCAGATCGGCGCAAATACCTCCGGTGAGATCACAAAATACCTCATGAAACGGCTTGAAGAAGAGATTCAAGCGTGGGAAAAGAGAGTAGAGCATGATCAAAATTAAAAAAGCGTTGCTGAGCGTCTCTGATAAAACAGGCATTGTCGAATTAGCCAGAGAATTGGTGAAGTTGAAAATTTCCATTCTATCTACGGGGGGGACCTCGGCGTTATTAAAAGAGTCCAAAATTCCCTGCGTTGAAATCGCCGATTACACGAAGTTTCCGGAGATGATGGGGGGACGCGTCAAAACGCTGCACCCTAAAGTCCACGGCGGAATTTTAGCGAGGCGGGGGGATAAGAAAGATCAGTCAGATCTCAAAAAATACCAGATCGAGCCGATTGATCTGGTGGTGGTGAATTTGTATCCGTTTGAAGAGACGGTTAAAAAAAAGGACAGGGGACAGGGGACAGGGGACAGAAAACAGGAGGCGATTGAGCAGATTGACATTGGCGGAGTGACACTACTGAGAAGCGCGGCGAAGAATCACGAACATGTGGTCGTTGTCAGTGATCCGGTGCAATATGAAGATTTAGTCGGGGAATTAAAGAAAAATAAAGGGGCTGTCAGCGAAGAGACGGCAAGCCGATGGGCGGTCGGAGCGTTTATGACGACGGCTTCCTATGATCGCGCGATCGCACAATACCTGGTCGGTAGGGGCGATTCCATTTTGGGAACAGTCCCCTTCGCCTGCCCGCCTCCATCGGGGGGACAGTCCCCATTCCCGCAGCATTTTTCAATCCACGCCACCAAGGTTCAGGATCTTCGTTACGGTGAGAACCCTCATCAAAAGGCCGCCTGGTATCGTGAAGATGCGGGGGCGCAATTCATTGCGCCCCCGTTAAAACAGTTGCACGGCAAAGAGTTATCTTTTAATAACCTTCTCGATCTCGATGCCGCGTTCTCGTTGGTGAATGAATTTAAAGAACCGACTGCCGCCATCATTAAACATATGAGCCCCTGCGGTGTCGCGCAAGGGGCAAATTTAAAAGAGGCCTTTCATGAGGCCTTTAATTCAGATCCGATATCTGCTTTCGGGGGGATTATCGGATTCAACAGCGCTGTAGACGAACAAACGGCGGGAGAAATTGTGAATGCCGGTTTTCTGGAATGTCTGATTGCCCCGGGATACTCCAACGATGCCTTGAGTATTTTGAAACAGAAGAAGAATTTAAGAATTATAGAAGCGCCCGCTTGGGCCCGGCAGGAAGAAGTGGCGCATGTCGACATCAAAAGGATCCGCGGAGGTTTTTTGGCGCAGGAATGGGATAACTTGCAAGAGGATCCGGCTAGCTGGAAAGTAGTGACTAAGAAAAAACCGACTCAAGAACAGATGAAGTCGCTCTGGTTTGGATGGAAAGTAGCCCAATACACCCGCTCCAACGCGATTGTCCTTTGTCAGGGGACAAAGGCCGTCGGTATTTGCGGTGGTCAACCCTCCCGTGTCGATTCAGTGAGGATCGCGGTTAAAAGAGCGGGGCGTAGTTCTCCGGGAAGCGCTCTAGCCAGTGACGCGTTCTTTCCGATGCCGGACAATGTCCAAATGGCCTCTTTAGGGGGAGTGGTCGCGATTGTTCAGCCGGGGGGATCGGTGAAAGATCCGGAGGTCATCGCGGCGGCGGATGAGGCAGGAATCGCGATGGTATTCACGGGAGTGAGACATTTCAAACATTAATGAATGATACCGAAGTTCTCCAGTATCTCGACACCTTCGCCAACTATGAACGAATTTCTCCTCAATTCGCCCAGGGGACATGGCAGCTAGAGCGAGTTCAGTGGTTACTGGAGCAACTCGGTAATCCTCACCAGAAATTTCCGGCGATTCACATCGCCGGCACTAAGGGAAAAGGTTCCACCGCCGCGATGATCGCCTCGATTCTCAAAACGGCCGGCTATCGGACAGGACTCTATACCTCGCCGCATCTGTTCGACGTCAAAGAAAGAATTCAGGTCTCTGGAATTTCTATTTCGGAGCAGAGATTAAGCCAGTTAGTGGATACGATCAAACCGATCGCGGAGTGCTATCGTCAAAACGAGCAATGGGGTCCCTTGACCTGGTTTGAAGTGTTTACGGTGATTGCGTTTCTTTTCTTTGCCGGAGAAGCCATAGATATGGCCGTATTAGAAACTGGACTGGGGGGGCGTCTGGACGCGACGAATGTAGTCACGCCGAAAGTGTGCGTGATTACCTCGATTAGTTACGACCATACTGCTATCCTTGGATCTAATTTGGCTTCCATCGCCAAAGAAAAGGCGGGTATTATCAAAGAAGGAGTTCCTGTCGTTGTCTCCCCTCAGATGCCGCAAGTAATGGAAGTGTTAACCCAAGTAGCAAAAGAGAAGAACGCGCTCCTTTATGAAGTGGGAAAAGATATTCGTCTCGATGAAAAGATCGAACGGGATCGCCAGCATCGGAAACAGTCTTTCAGCGCTGTTGGACGATTGGGACGGTACGAAAAATTATCATTGTCTCTGTTGGGGGATTATCAGGTGAATAATGCGATGACGGCAATTGGTGTCATCGAGTGTCTGCAGGAGCAGAACATTTCCCCTCCCCCTCTCCCCACTTGGGGGAGAGGGTTGGGTGAGGGAGGAGCGATTTCTGAAGGATTAAGCCGTACTCAATGGCCGGGCCGCCTGCAGGTTTTGCGGGAGCGGCCGTTCGTTGTTGTGGACGGCGCTCAAAATAAAGCGAGCGCCGCCGCTCTCGCGCAAGCGATGCCGGAATGGTTCCAATATGACCATCTATTGCTTGTCATCGGGATTTCTAAAGACAAAGATCAACAAGGAATTCTTTCGGAGCTTTCCCGAATTGCCCACCGAATCATCGTTACCCGAGCCGATCACCCGCGCGCCACTTCGGTAGATCGCCTTGCCGAGATGGTAGATTCTAAGAAACTCGCTGGTAAATTCTCCCACATTGACGAAGCCCTCCATAAAGCCCAAAAGAGGGTCTCGACAGGAGATCTTATCTTAGTGACGGGATCGCTTTTCGTAGTCGGCGAGGCAATCCTAGCGATGCAGAAGCCGTTCACTTCCGCGCAGGAAAAAGCAAGAAAGTTATTAGGATTTTAGAAATGGAACGACGCGAAATCTTCCGGCTGGTCCCCGATGAACCGTTTCCACCGTATGCTTACGTTCCCACGCGATTCCCGCACCCGGTGAGAGATCCCAAAGGGCATAGTTATGGGAAGGTCGAAAGTGCCCGCCCCCTTTTTAAGCTCAGAAAGGGGGCTGGCACTTTTGGTTCTTCCTGGCGTCAATGCCGCCCGTATCTTTATGGGATTGATCTTTTCAATCACGGCTACTATTGGGAGGCGCATGACGCGTGGGAATCGGTCTGGCTCGCGTACGGGAGAAAAGGGGTAACGGCCGATTTTCTGAAAGGGCTCATTAAACTCGCGGCCGCGGGAGTCAAGGCGCGGGAGGGAAGAAAGCGCCGTGTCCAACAGCAGGCTAAACGAGCGGAGGAGCTTTTCCGTCAAGTCACTTTAGCGGCCGGTTCCCGTAAAAGCAGTTATATGGGGCTCTCTCTGACTCAACTAATTGGCTTTGCCAATCGTCTTCGACACAATCCCACTGTTGTCAGCAGCAACGATCCTGTAAAAGTGATTTTTCGATTTAAACTCCGTCCACTGGTATAATAAAAGCCCTCTATGAAACTCCATGCTTTAGACGATACCATTGCCGCGATTTCGACTCCCATCGGAGAAGGGGGAATTGGGATTGTCCGCCTGAGCGGGAAAGAGGCAATTTCAATTGCCGATCAGCTGTTTCGCAGCCGAAGCGGAAAGCGGCTCTCGGAAGTGAAGAGCTCTACTGTACATTATGGGTGGATCGTAAGAAAGCTGGAAGCTGAGAGCTGGGAGCTAGGAGCAAAAGCAAAAAAAACTAATTCTCAGTCCTTACCTCCTAGCTCCCAGCTCCTAGCTCCTAGCTCAGATGAAGTTTTAGATGAAGTCCTCGTGACCGTAATGCGGACGCCAAAGAGCTATACTACCGAAGACATGGTGGAAATCAGTTGCCACGGCGGGATGCTGGTCATGAGGCGGATTTTGGATCTTCTGGTTCAACAGGGGGCCCGACTGGCAGAACCGGGGGAGTTTACCAAACGGGCGTTTTTGAACGGGCGTATAGATTTGGTCCAGGCCGAAGCAGTGCTGGACGTTATTTGTTCGCAGACTGATTTAAGTTTGCGCGTGGCGATGAATCAACTTGAAGGCCATCTTTCTAAAAAGGTTCGCCAAATTCGAGAAGAATTATTAGATTTTTACGCTTATGTCGAGGCCTCTGTGGATTTTCCCGATGAGGATTTGGAAATTCTTTCCGGTATTGACATGCTGAACCGGGTCAAAAAGATAAAAGATGAAATTCACAAGCTCTCAACAACGGCGGAAAGAGGGCAAGTCCTTCGTGAAGGGGTTGTGGGGGTCATTTGCGGGAAGCCGAACGTCGGCAAATCGAGTTTATTGAACGCGCTCCTTGGCCGAGAACGGGCGATTGTGACGCCGATCCCCGGGACGACGCGAGATACAATCGAGGAAGTGATGAATCTCAACGGGATTCCGGTGCGGCTAGTGGATACCGCTGGCATCCGGGAAAGTGAAGATACCATCGAAAAAGAGGGAATTCGCCGGAGCCGGACTTATTTTGAAAGGGCCGATCTTTTACTGACTGTCTTGGATGGTTCCGCTTCTTTAACAAGAGAAGATGAGGAGATTTTGAAAAAAGCCGCCGGGCGTCAAGCGGTCATCGTGATCAACAAAAATGACCTTCCTCAAGAAATCAACCAAGAGCAAATCAAAAGATGGATCAACGGTTTTCCGGTCGTTTCCATCTCCGCTTCACAAGAAAAAGGACTTGATGAATTAGTGAAAGTAATTTCGCAATTGGTCTGGAAGGGAGAGGTAATCGGTTCCACGGAGGAATTAGTCACAAACGTTCGCCACAAAGAAGCGTTGAGCCGCGCCGGCAAGTCGCTGGGGCATTTAATCGAAACAATGGAAAAGAAATTATCGGCGGAGTTTATCTCGGTAGATATTCGCGACGCGCTGGACGCGGTCGGGGAGATCGTTGGAGAAACCACCACCGATGATTTACTGGGACGGATTTTTTCGAAGTTTTGCATTGGGAAGTAAAGAGAGGAACGGCGAAAGTGTTTCCCTCGCTCCGTGTCGCCGAAAGACGTTCGAGGATTGGTACGGCCCCGTCAGAGGCGGGTCCGCCTCCGGCGGAGGCTGCGGAACTCGCCCTGCGCTTCCGACGCAGGGCTCAGACAGTCCTCGCCGAAAACCCCATTTCAGACCTCTCACTCGGCTCCAATGTCGCTCGGAGAAACACTTTCGCCGTTCTCCATAATGATATGATAAGGAGATAATATCATGCGCCTATATCTCATCCGTCACGGCCAAAGCACCTGGAATAAACAAAACCGGATTCAGGGACACTCCAATCCTCCTTTGACCGAGAAAGGGAGAACCCAGATCGGGAAATTGATTCCTCGTTTAAAACGGGAGGGGATCGAGAAAATTATCGCCAGCCCCCTGAAGCGCGCCCATGAGTCAGCGCAAATTTTAGCCAAAGGGTTGGGGGTAGAGTGTCATACCTACCGTGGACTCATGGAAATTTTCTTAGGAGAATGGGAGGGGATGTCGCCGGATGAAATCAATCAAAGCTATAACGATGGCTACAAAAAATGGCTGAAAGGTCCCTCTAAAATCCGAATCCCTAAAGCGGAGACCATTTCCCAGTTCCGCCGGCGGGCTGTGAAGGCGTTTAAAGAAATAGTCGCTTCAGAAACCAAAGAGAGGGTCGTCTTGGTGACCCATGGCGGTATCCTGACCGCTCTCATTTCCCACTGGCTCAAAGCAGATTTTGACAAAGTCCTCTTAAGTCTCTTTTGCGAGAACTCCTGCCTGACCATTGCTGAAGTGTATGAAGGAAAAGTGTATCTGACCGAAGTCAACGACACCGCCCACCTCCACGGCCCGCATTTCCAGGAAGAACCGCCGGTCTGAAAAAAGGCAAAAACCCGCCGAAGACGAAGAAAATTTTATCCAATCAACCTCTGGGCTAAATGGTGTAACTCGGTATTGGCGAGGGCCAGGACTTTTTTCTTGACGGTTCTTGAATAATACTCCCGCTCTGTTTTTGTCAGTTTTTCACCCCATAATTTCTTTCTGACTAATTCCTTCTGCTTGGGGGAAAAGAGTTGGGAGAGCGCGTATTCTAGCGATAACTCCCCTTGTTCATTTTGTATTTTTTTGAGATCTTCACTCCGCGTTTTGTAGTAGTTTTGGAAGAGATCTTTGAGTCGTTGGGCATTTAATAAACGACCGGCAAGAAGAAAGTTTTTGTCATTGCCTAAATGCTCCTTTAATTTTGCGAGTTTCTCTTTATCCTTCGAGGTTAATTCCTTAAGATGCGCTACATGAATTCGTTCATAAGAATATAAACTGAGGGATAGCAGCAATAAATCGTCCCAGGCGTCTTTTGATTTTTTGTCTTTAAGATAATCAGAGACCTTTTGAAAATCGAAGGTCGGTTTTTGCAAAGCGTTGACTAAGAGGACGGGAAGAGCTTCCCAATACCGCGTGTCGTTGCTCTGGACTACCTCTGCCAGGGTCTCGTGGAAATCAAAATCCTCTTCTAGTTCCAGCAAAGGATATCCTAATCGTCTTAATTTTTGTTCTAGTGAGTTTGTTTTCATGTCAATTTTTCTTTCTGCAAGATGGTGTTAAAACTTTCCAAGTTCTTAAGAATTCTTTCCTCTGAGATATCAAAACGCGCGGTTTCCTGGAAACGTTTGTTCAGTTTTTCAAGGTCGATTTCCCCCCTTTTGACTTTAACCAAAGCAAGACAGTCTTCAAAATCAACCGCCGCTCCTCTGAATAATTTGCTGATGAGTAAATCATAGAGATTCAGCGTTCCGATATAAAGATACTGAAACTCTTTGATCAACCGATGGTTCTCTTTTTCTAAAGGAGATTCCAAAAGTTCAGTCGTGTGAATTCTGCTGCCTCTAAACAGGTCAAACAGATAAAGTTCCTGCGGTCTTTTCCATCCCGAGCTGGTGCGTTGCTCGTAACCCAGTTGTTTTAATACCTCGATTAAATAGAAATATTCTTTCTCTTGAGGAACCAGAAAATCAACGTCCTTTGTGGAACTCTTAACGCCCAATAAGGTTAACGCCGTCCCGCCGCACGCGATTAAGTGAATCTTTCTTTTCAAAAAATGATTCCAGTGACTTAAGGTATTCAGTAAATGTTCTTGAGTCAGGCGGTATTCCATCCTTGCGTTACTCCCTTCAAAACGATCCTACTTTATTGTACGAATAAGTACAAATAATTGTATGGTTAAATACATATATCTGTATTAAAGTATACAAGGATTGATACCGAATGTCAAGGAGGAGTCTTCTCCAATACAAAATGAGCCTGAAATAAGGAATAGTTGAAAAAAGGTT
>CAYJQR010000046.1:0-14026 GCA_964372345.1 uncultured Planctomycetia bacterium
TGAAGGGGTCATTTCACGTGCTATTAAAAGGGGACATTTCATTAGCTTACTACAGAAATTCCCTTGTGGGTTGTCAACTTAACTCTAGCTGTGTTAGACTCCTTTCATATCCTGCATGAGACCCTCTACAGACGTTATCATCATCGGCGCCGGGATCATCGGCTGCGCAATAGGTTATGAACTGGCTAAGCACGGCCGCTCTGTTTTGGTGATCGAAAAAGGGAAGATCGGCGCCGAAGCTTCCAGCGCCGCGGCGGGGATGCTCTCCGCGCAGCTGTCCCATGCGGAAGGGAGCTTATCGCCTTCTTTCTTTCGTCTCTTGCTGGAAGGGCGCTCACTTTTCCCGGCAACGGTTGCTGCCCTGAAACAGGAGACAGGGATTGATATGGGGTTTAAAGAAACGGGTGTCCTTTATCTTCTCTTTTCAAAAAATCAACTCCGCGCCGCGCGGCCGAGGGTTCGATGGCAACGAAAACATTCACTTCCTGTCGAATGGCTGGAACCCCATCAAGTGCGCCAGAAAGAACCGGCGGTGGATCGGCCGATTCTGGGCGCCTATTATTTCCAAAAAGACGCGCAGGTGGACAACGTGAATTTAACTCGCGCCTACGCCAAGGCGGCGCAAAAACGCGGGGTTCGCTTCCTCCTAGGCCACACGGTGAGCCGCGTGCTGATTGAAAAGGGAAAAGCGGTTGGAGCGCGCACGACGTCCGGAAGAATTTGCCGCGCTCCCGCCGTTGTCAACGCCTGCGGCGCGTGGGCTGGGTTTGATAAAGCGCTCCCTTTTCGCGTCCCTGTTTTCCCTGTGAAGGGCCAAATTCTGACGTTTAAATTTCGCGGCCTCCCTTTCCAAACTCCTGTTGTTTCGCCGGACGCCGCTTACTGCGTCCCGCGCGAACGTAACCGTCTCCTGGTGGGGACAACGGCTGAATTCCGCCGGTCTGACAAAAAAGTGACCCGCAAAGGAATTCGACAGATTCTCTCTTCGGTTTCGAAATTCACTTCTTGTCTTGAGGGCCATCAGGCGTATGAACAATGGGCGGGACTTCGTCCCTGCGCGCCGGATCATCTGCCGATTCTGGGAAAGACCCCGGTGAAAGGCCTGTATCTCGCAACGGGACATTTCCGAGATGGAATTCTATTGGGGCCGATGACGGCGAAGTTGATGGCGGAGATGGTTCTGACTGGAAAAACACCGGAGAGACTAAAGCCGTTCTCGATTCGAAGGTTTTTGTGAGAAAGCGAAAAGAAGAGACGCGACCAGAAACCCTCCCACTAAAAGCTCCCCGGCAGCGGGAATCAGATTAGCCATCGAGACAATATCACTTTTCTCCCAGTAATAATACCAGTGGACTGGCAGGATGATCCGCCGGTCGCAGAATGGCCAGAAGACCGCCATCCCCGGAGGATCTGTTATATTTGAAAAGAACAAATCCAACAACAGATGAGAAGAGACGGCGGCAAAACTCCATCCCCATAACCCAAATTCCCACCGATGAACTTTTCTTTGACGAAACAGAAGAACGGTCGTCGCTATCAAAAAAGCAAACGAGAAGGTATGTATCGTTCCATGGTGGTGCGGATTGAACAGGTCGAATTTCCCAATACTAGAATTAAAGAAATCTATATCCGGGATGTTTGCCAGAAGGACAAAACCTATTCCTTCCTTCCAATAAAACGGCAGTTCCCGCCACCGGCCGATGCGGCGCCGAAGGATCAATAATACCAACCCCGCCAGGCTGTGCCCTATCGGCGACGGCATCACCCCACCACCTGTTTTATCCCACTACCTACTTCAATCCCACTACGCAAAGGTAGTGGGACCGATTTGCTTAAAATAAATCGGTTGGCCCAGAGGGCCGAAAACAGGTGGTAGGATAATCCCCTTGACCCTTTTGTGATTGTCAAATAGAATAAAGTATCTATACCCATGTCTCCATCCAAGCCTAGCCAGCGATTCTGGTCGGATATCGGTTGGGCCAGTTCTGTAGGACTGGTGATGGTTTTTTGCACCGCGATTGGGTTTGCCATGGGTATCGGTTTGGATCGGTGGCTCAAGACACATCCCTGGTTTACGTTAATCTTCCTAATCCTCGGTATCATTAGCGGATTCTGGAATATTTTAAAGGATGTGTTAGGAAAAGGCAAAAGGAAAAAATGAAAAGGCACCATGATTCCTTGGAAAACAGTTCATCTGTGGATGGGGATTGTTTTAGTCGTTTCTTTATTATGGAGCGTGGTATCCGTCTCTTCGTTCTTGGGCGCCGTTACTTTTGGTCTTGGTTTAGGATGGCTTAATTTGTTCTCTCTTGTCTTCCTTGGAAAATCAATGCGCCAAGGGACAAAGTTAAAACAGTGGTATTTCCCGGTCTGGATGGTGAAATGGATCCTGCTGGGAGCTCTGCTCTATTGGGCATTGAAGGCAAACCTTTCGCCGATGGGGCTGATCGCGGGTTTCGTGATGAGTCTCGTCATTTTGGCAATCGTCAGTTTTGGGAGCATTCGAAATGTCCTTCATTCCGGAAGCAATTGAATACCATATCCATGGTCTCCCGACGCCGATGCTGATGAGCGTGGCGACGTGGGGAATGATCGGGGCGGTCTCGGTCGCCGCCGCTCGAAAAATCGCATTCATTCCGAAGGGAGTCCAAAATTTTACCGAGTTTCTGCTGGAGATGATCTACTCGCTTGCCGACAAAGTGATCGGCGAACAGGCAGGGAAGTATTATCCTCTTCTGGTCGGCCTCTTCCTCTATATATTCTTTGGGAATCTGCTCGGGCTCGTTCCTGGGTTTTCCTCCCCGACCGCCTCTTTGAGCACGACGGCGGCGCTGGCTATTGTGATTTTCATCTATTACAACGCTCAAGGGATCCGGGAAAAGGGATTTGTCAATTATTTCAAGCACTTCATGGGACCGCCGCTGCCGTGGTATTTATCTCCCATTAACGGGCTTATTTTCGTCATCGAGATCATCGGGCACTTCGCGCGGCCGTTGTCACTGGCGGTTCGTCTCTTCGGGAATATCTTTGCTAAAGAAGTTTTGCTGGGGATATTGGCTCTTTTAATCGTTGTCTTTATGGGGATCCCTGAGGCGGGGTTGCGCTATTCACTGACCGCCGCCCCACTTTTGCTCCGTCCACTGATTATCTTACTGGGAGTTCTGGTCAGCATCATTCAGGCGTTTGTCTTTTTAATTTTATCAGTCATCTATCTGGCTGGCGCGGTACAACATGAGGAACAACATTTGAGTCCGTAGTTCGTTGTTCATAGTTCATTGTTAAGGTCGTTGTGGACCGAAAGAACATATAAAAGGAGGAATCAACAAATGAAATCCGCAAGGAAACGTCTGTTATTTTGGTCTGTGGTCTGTGGCCTATGGTCCCTCGGTCTTCCCGCCTGGGCGGCGGAAGCCGCCGGGGCATCGGGACAAGCGTCAGCCGCCAGCGTCAATTATTTTGTCTGGACGGTCGCCGGGGCCTCTTTTGGCTTGGCGATTGCCGCTGCCGCCTGTGGCATTGCTCAGTCCATTGCGGTCCGTCAGGGACTTGAAGGGATCGCCCGTCAGCCGGAGGCGGCGGGTTCGATTCAGACGGCGATGATCCTCGGCTTGGCGTTTATCGAATCACTCGTCATCTATGTTCTTTTGGTGGCGCTGATCCTGTTGTTCGTGAATCCGTTCGCGAAACATTTTGTGTCGTAACAATGATCGAAATTGATTTCGGAATTTTAGTCGCGCAAATCGTCACGTTCCTGATCGGGATGGGGCTCTTGTGGAAAATTTCATGGGGGCCGCTGACCCGGATGCTAAAAGAGCGCTCCTCCGTCATTCAAAAAGAACTGGACGCCGCTCAGCAGAAACGGGCCGAAGCTGAAAAATTGCAGGCAAGCTATGAGCGGCAACTTACGGCCATTGAGCAAAAAGCGCAGGAACTGACTCATCGTGCTCTTCAATCTGCGCAAGCGATGAAAGATCAAATCTTGAAGAGCGCCCAGGAAGAATCCAAGCGTTTAATGGAAAAAACCCAGGAGTCGCTGGAAGCGGAACGGGTTCGACTGCTGGCTGAACTCCGGCAGGAACTCTCCCGTTTAGTGGTCTCAGGGATGGAGAAACTGCTCCGCCACTCTGTTGACCACCAAACCCAACAGCAGTGGACGCAGGAATTCCTGATAGAGTTAGACCAGTACGCTTCCAAGAATCCGACAAAGGCCCGATGAAACAGATGCTTTTGGCCAATCGCTATGCTCGCGCGTTTGTCCGCGTTTCCCTCCGCGGAGGGAAAGCGCCGGAGTGGCATTCCGGACTGAAGGACTTTTCCGTTCTTCTCCGGCAGACGCCGCAGATTTATACTTCTCTGTCTCATCCGGGAATCCCCTTTGCCGAAAAGAAAGAACTCATGGAGAAATGCGCCGATGTTCCCGTGATTCAACGGCTGGTTCTCCATTTAGTCTTGAAGAACCAGCTGGGGATTCTTTCTGAAATAATCCGCCGCGCGCAGGAATTACTCGATCGAGAAGAAGGAGTCGCGCGTGCGAGGGTCCGGAGCGCCTTTCCTCTCTCTTTTGAACAGAAACAAGAGCTGAGCGAATCGCTGAAAGATTGGATGGGCCGAACCGTTCTGATCGAAGAGACTCCCGACCCGCAGCTGCTGGCCGGGATGGTGATTCGCGTCGGCGATACGATTCTTGATAACAGTCTGAAGAACCAATTAAAAATTTTGGAACATCAATTAGCGGGGAGGCAATAATGGCGCTACGTCCTGAAGAAATTACGAGAGTCATTCAAGAACAGATGGAGGGATTCCAGCCCCAGCTTCAACTTAAAGAGGTCGGCTACGTCCTCCAGGTCGGCGACGGCATCGCCCGCGTTTATGGATTAGAGACCGCCCTGGCGGGAGAATTGTTGGAGTTTCCCAACGGTGTTTTCGGGATGGTCTTTAACTTGGAACGGGAAAATGTCGGGTGCGTCCTCTTTGGCGACGAGACCCAACTGCGTGAAGGAGATGAAGTCAAACGGACCGGACGCATTATGGAAGTCCCGGTCGGCGAAGCGCTGCTGGGGAGAGTCGTCAACCCGATGGGACAGCCGCTTGATGGCAAAGGAGAAATCAAGACGACGAAATTCCGTCCTCTGGAAGTCATTGCCCCCGGTGTCGTCGAGCGCCAGCCGGTCAAGGAACCGCTTCAGACCGGGATCAAAGCCATTGACGCGATGATCCCGATCGGCCGCGGACAGCGTGAATTGATCATCGGCGACCGGCAAACCGGAAAGACCGCGATCGCGCTCGACGCCATCATCGCCCAGAAAGGGCAAAACGTCGTCTGCGTTTATGTCGCGGTCGGGCAGAAACAGTCCACAGTCGCGCGCGTCGTCAAAACATTGGAAGACCATGGGGCGATGGAATACTCGATCGTCGTCTCCGCGACGGCGTCCGATCCAGCGCCGCTTCAATATATCGCGCCGTACGCCGGCTGTTCGATGGCAGAGGATTTTCTCTGGGACAAAAAACACGCCCTCTGCGTCTATGACGACCTTTCCAAACACGCGCAGGCGTACCGCCAGCTTTCGTTATTATTGCGCCGCCCGCCGGGACGCGAAGCGTATCCGGGAGACGTCTTCTATCTCCATTCCCGTTTGTTGGAGCGCGCCTGCAAACTGAACGAAAAACATGGCGGCGGCTCGCTGACGGCGCTCCCCATTATCGAAACACAAGCAGGAGATGTCTCAGGATATATTCCGACTAACGTCATCTCGATCACCGACGGACAAATTTATCTGGAGGCCAATCTTTTTTACGCGGGGATCCGCCCGGCGGTTAACGTCGGACTTTCGGTTTCACGAGTCGGCGGCAGCGCGCAAATTCGCGCCATGCGTCAAGTCGCTGGGCGCCTTCGTTTGGATTTAGCCCAGTACAACGAGTTAGCCGCTTTCGCGCAGTTCGCGCAAGACCTGGACAAAGTCTCCCGAGACCAATTGGCAAGAGGACAGCGGATGGTGGAACTCCTCAAACAGGATCAATACACGCCGTTATCCGTTGAAAAACAGATCCTAATCATCTTTGCAGGAATCAACGGCTACACCGATGACCTCCCCATAGAAGCCATCCGCAAATTCGAGGAAGGGCTTTTTGCGTTCATGGATCAAACCCACCCCGAGCTTGGTCAAGAAATCCGTGATAAGAAAATCATGGAGGATACCCTCAAACAAAAGTTAGATCAAGTGATTCTGGAATTTAAGCAAACCTTTAAACTATAACGGACCCCGAATTCGGACAGGTGAACATTTCTATTTTGCGTTGAAAAATCAGAAAGTATAACTTGACATACTTTCTGAAAAATGGTATTCTTTTAATGGAGGTGGGCCATCATGACTCTCACAAAATTAAAGACGAAAAATCAACTCACGATTCCCAAAAGAGTCTTGGATAAACTAAACTTGGGCCCTAGTGGACTATTCTCAGTAGAAATACAGGGGAATTGTATTCGCTTGATTCCGGTCGAAGTTGAACCACGCTATACCTGTGAAGAATTAGACCGTATTGATCATATTGTTGAGGAGGAGAAAGAGAAGGCAAAAACAGTAAAAGCAGGAAAGGAATTTTCGGATTATATCCAAAGCCTACGCTAATGAAGAAAATTTTAATCCTGTCTTCATTTGAACGTTCCATAAAGAAACTAACTTCACAAGAGAGAAAGCAACTTGCTAAAAGTTTAGAATTACTCAATGCTTACCTTGTTTCTAGTCAAGCACCCTTTGGTTTTCGGTTTAAAAAGATAAACCATGATAAATACGAATTTAGAATTGATATAAAACTCCGTGTTATTGTAAAAATGGAAAAAGATATCTGTTACCTAGTCTTGGTGGGTAACCATGAAGAGGTCAGGAGATACTTACGGAACACATAAGTGACATTAGAGTCCCTATGAGCCAAAAAAGTCGGTAGGCATTTTCCTGAGAAGACCGGAATGGAGTTTGTGCTTTTACGTCGGGAAAATTAGAAAAGCGCGTGGAATGGATCGGGAAGTTTTCTCATAGTGGGTAAAAAGGATATCTTGATCGGGACTAAGTTATTCAGGTCGAAGAAAGTGATGATCAATTTTGATACGAGGACCGTTGTCGTCAAGAATGTTTAGAATAATATTTCCCTCGCTCCTGTCCCCGGAATGTGTGCGAAATCCCGACATCAGCAAAGAAATTCGCGAAAAGAAAATCATGGAGGATGCCCTCAAACAAAAGTTAGATCAAGTAATTCGGGAATTTAAGCAAACCTTGATCTCCCCATAAAGAGGCAGGATATTTGCAAGCACTATGCACAGTGGGTCATTTTACAGAAAGTACCACTACAACGATATTTCACGATAAATCAGTGGATGGGTATCTTCGCCTTGTCCAATCCTTAGTAGGCCTTGGAAAAATTGTGGTTTGTTAAAATCTTCCTCCCTCAGGGTAGAGAATTGAGTATCCATGATACTCGTATATCCCGGAGTCAAATTATCAGCAGGAACTACCCAGCCTCTTGAGTTTTCTGTCATAATCACCCATGTAGGAATACCAAATTTTCTAGCTAGGTGAAAGGGCCCGCTATCTATCGTCACTACAGCTTTCACTTCATTCGCATAATAAGTGAGGAAGTCTCGCCTAGCCTGCTCAGGGCTCTCTCCGACTTTGGTAAATTTTCTCACTTCAATTATTACTCCCATCTGCCCTATAGGAGGGTTGCCCAGTGCCATGGGTCCCGCTTGAATTTCGCTTATTAACTTCTTTGTCTGTAGAGAATTCCAATATTCTCCTGCATTGAGAACAACATCTTGTCCATTGCTCAAAAGCCAAGAGATGAGCGTAAGCCATGCCGATCGCAGTTCATAAAACGAACCAACATTTGTTCGACTCCATAGATTGACAAAAATCGCCCCTTTATTTTTACTTTTTTGACTCCTCTTAAAAAGAGGATCTGAAACTCGAGGGACAGTGAATCCCATGTGTCTAAGTCCCAATATCACTTTTTCCTCTTGTGTAATCCATTGTCTTGTTTCATAGTGTTTCATCATGAGGGATTGTATAACTTCCTGAAGATTGACACTAGGCGGAAATGTCCCAGGAGGGAGAGAAATAGGATGATTCTGGACGCGATAGGATAAGTCGAGGCTTAATTGATGGTAAGGGTCTCCTTCTAAATTTAAACGATCCTTCTTGCCGCTGTTCCATTCCTTAGGAGAAATCACTTTAATCACAACTCCCTCTGTATCGCGAAGAAACTCTGGGTCAACTAACTCAGGGTAATGAGTCATCACGATCACTTCCTTAAGATTGGGACAAGAACGAATGGAAGATACTACTAAAATAGGGAGTGTCACAATAGCCTCGCCCCAAGTCGAGGATTCCCTGTCGAGAATCAAAACAGACTCCAACTCACTCAATGGAATGGTATTTTTTTGAACAGCATGACCCTTTGGCGCTAAGTTCCAGAGGGTTTCCTTAAAGGAAATAGAATGGCAGATGACCAACTGGGCGATGCAGATTAAAAATATTCCCTTCGCTACACCCTTCTTCCCCTGTGAGTCCAGTTGCCAGAAATTCCGTTTTATCACGCGACCCTCCTTTTCAATCCGGGTATTAAGTACCATAAGTGTACCATATCGTCCAGTTCTTCCTGACTTAAATAACGTAACTATCTTATTTAAAGTATGTTACGTACTAACGTGGCCAGTGACTAGCCAATCCGCATGCACCTCTGGACTCCATTTGGGGAACTTCTGTGCAGTGAGAGACTTTCTAATAGAAAAGTACCAGGATGTTGTATAATAAAAGAAGGGATGAAATAGTGGAGAAACAAGATGTCCTCTTTACGCGAAATCCGTCGTAAAATCAAGAGCGTCAAAAACACCCAGCAGATCACGCGGGCGATGAAGATGGTCGCGACCGCCCGCCTGCGCAGAGCGCAGAGCCAGGCGCTGGCGGCTCGTCCCTTCGCTCAGAGAATTGAAGAGTTGATCCAGGATTTAACGAGCCGCGTTCAAGCGACAATGACAGAATCGGCGCCGCTTCACTCTTTATTGGAAGAGCGTTCTTCGAGCGAAGAAGCGATGGTCATCGTCACCGCGGACAAAGGGCTCTGCGGTTCTTTTAATACCAACATTATTCGCCGAAGTCTGGAGTTGCTCAAAGAAAAAAGAGAACAGGGGAAAACAGTTCACTTGTTTCTCGTGGGCCGTAAGGGGCGTGATTTTTTCCACCGGCTTTATCCAGTCACTAAAGAATACGTGAACATTTTTTCACGGCTCAATTCCACCCGCGCCGACTTCATCGGGACGGAGCTAATAGGGTTTTACTTGGAGAAGCCGATTTCAAAGATAACGGTAATTTATCAGACGTTTGTTTCCGTGATTCAACAGAAATTGACGGTGGAAACGTTGTTGCCGATGAATTCGTCTAAATTGATTTCAGAGGGGTCAGGGGTCAGGGGTCAAGGGTCAAGGATTGATTATTTATACGAACCCCGGCAAGAAGAAATCTTGAGCGCCCTTCTTCCCCGTTCGCTCAAAGCGCGGATTTATCACATCCTTTTGGAATCGTACGCGGCGGAACTGGGGGCGCGGATGAACGCGATGGAAAACGCCACTCAGAACGCCAAGGAATTGATCGAAGGGCTCACCCTGCAGGCCAACAAAACCCGGCAGGCGATGATTACGAAAGAGTTGTCGGAACTCGTCGGTTGCGCGGAAGCACTCGATTAAGGAGGCTTTGATTATGTCTCAAGGTAAAGTAGTCCAAGTCATTGGCCCGGTTGTTGACGTGGAATTCCCCAGCAACCAACTGCCGCAAATTTTAAACGCTCTCATTATTGAGGGCAGTAATGAGATGCGCGGGAAAACAGAATCAATTCATTTAACCGTTGAAGTTGCTTCTCATTTGGGAGATAACGTCGTCCGCTGTATCGCGCTGGGGCCAACCGACGGCCTCCGCCGGGGAATGATCGCGCAAGACACGGGCAAACCGATTTCGGTTCCGGTAGGGAAAGCTTGCTTAGGAAGATTGCTCAACGTTTTGGGAGAACCGCAGGATTATATGGGGCCGGTGAATGCCGAAACCACTTTCCCGATCCACCGCCAGCCGCCGCCTCTGGTTGATCAGGAAACTACCCCGCAAATTTTCGAGACAGGAATTAAAGTTGTGGATCTTTTAGCTCCTTATATGAAGGGGGGCAAAGTCGGCCTCTTCGGCGGGGCGGGCGTTGGCAAGACCGTGATCATTATGGAATTGATTCATAACGTCGCCACCCACCACGGCGGTGTCTCGGTGTTTGGCGGCGTCGGTGAACGGACGAGGGAAGGAAACGACCTCTGGCTTGAGATGAAGGAATCTAAAGTTTTGGACAAAACAGTCCTAGTCTATGGCCAGATGAACGAGCCCCCTGGGTCTCGTCTGCGAGTGGGATTATCAGCATTGGCGCAGGCCGAGTATTTCCGTGATGTCGGCGGACAGGATACCCTTCTTTTCATTGATAATATTTTCCGCTACGTCCTTGCCGGGGCGGAGGTATCGGCGCTCCTCGGCCGAATGCCGTCGGCGGTCGGTTATCAGCCGACGCTCGGAACCGAGATGGGGGCGTTGCAGGAGAGAATCACCTCGACTAAAAAAGGGTCTATCACCAGTGTGCAGGCAATCTACGTCCCCGCGGACGACTTAACTGATCCGGGAGTCGCCACGGCATTCACGCACTTGGATGCATCCACTGTTTTATCGCGGCAGATTGCTGAACTTGGAATTTATCCGGCAGTGGACCCGCTCGATTCCACTTCACGAATCTTGGATCCAAGAATTGTTGGTGAAGATCATTACCAAACCGCCCGCGCGGTTCAAAAAATCTTACAGCGGTACAAAGACCTGCAAGACATTATCGCTATTTTGGGAATTGACGAACTTTCGGAAGAAGATAAACTGGTCGTCATCCGCGCCAGAAAAGTGCAAAAATTTTTGTCACAGCCGTTCTTTGTCGCGGAGACATTCACCGGAACACCGGGGAAATTCGTCCCCATCAAGGAAACGATCCGCGGATTTACGGAATTAGTCGAAGGGAAATACGATCATCTTCCGGAGCAGGCATTTTTCATGGTCGGCGGCATTGAGGAAGCGGGGGAGAAAGCGAAGAAGTTAGCGAGTTAACATGCGTACTTTTCTCTTAGAAATTGTCACTCCCGAACGAGTGACCTTCAAAGACCAGGTAGAATTCCTCGCCGCCCCCAGTTATGAGGGGGAGCTTGGGGTCCTGCCGGGGCACACGCCGCTTTTGTCTGAATTAACCACCGGCCTTCTCCGCTTTAAAAAAGCGGGGGCGCAGGAGACCGTCGCAATCTCCGGAGGTTTTCTGCAAATCCATCCCGATCACGTCGTCGTTCTCGCGGAGACCGCGGAACTCGCTGAAGAAATTGACGCCGAACGGGCTCGCCAGGCGGCCGAACGGGCTAAATCTCAACTCGCCTCCGCCGGCAAAGGCCCCGACCTTGCCGTCGCCGAAGCCGCCCTTCGCCGCGCGCTGATCCGCCTCCGCGCCGCGGAACGAATCAAAAGAACTCTTCACCCATGAAATTTTAGTATTCTTGTCCCATTCCTTTTTACGCTAGTCGGGTATTCCATAAAGCTTGATCTCCTCTCCCACTTTCGCAGTCAGCCACGGCCACTCCTCGTGAGTCTGCTCGCTCATCTGTGTCGCTGTCCAGTGTTCAAAGCGCATGGCAATTTCTTCTAGATGATGCAATTCATCATGCGTTAAAAATTTTTGCTCTTCCTTGACCCATGCGATGTAACGATTTTGATCGTAATCATGAAACTTCGTCTTGGCGCACTGAATCCATTGCTGTTTTTCCATTTCCGCCAATACGTCATCGGAATGCCTTGGCACAGGGCCATGCTGCAAAGCGATATACGTATCGCCGGTAAGCGGCGTGTTTTTCTTCTGTATCCATTCGTAATCCGCGTGATAGATGAGCTTCATCAGCTTTGTTTTGCCCAAATAGACATTGTTAATTCTGTTCAAGAAAAACAAAATCGCCGCTTTTAGCTTATCCGGTTCGTATTTCGCGGTCTTAGATACCTGATATCCTGAAACATCTAAGCGCATCCCTACCGCCTTCGCGACTTTGGCCAGAACATCCAAACTATGTCTCTGATACTCGTCTTTCGCGCTAAGTACCTTGTGACTCGCATTAGCCCATTTTGAATAAGCCTTCTGCTAGGAGGGACTAAGAAATTCCACCGCACGCCGCTCCGACCAGTATTGGCCACCGTGGTTGAATGATATAAATCCCATGTGCCCGCCGGAGTCTGGAATTTCTAGAAAAAGGTTGGGATTGGCTTTGGCTTCTTCAATCGGATAACAGGAGGGGGAGAGAAAAGGGTCATCTTTGGCGTTGATCATTAAGGCGGGGATCATGATTGATTCCAGAAAAGACTTGCAACTGCATTTCTGCCAATAATCGTTGGCATCTTTGAAGCCGTGGAGCGGCGCAGTGTAGCGGTTATCAAAATCTCTAAAATCCTTCATCTGTTGGTAACCCTCGTCATTGATTTGTCCCGGCGCCACTTTCATTTTTGCTTTGATCTTCTGATGGAGCACGACTAGAAATCTTCTCATGTAAATCCGATTCGCCGGTTTTGCCAGTTCTCTAACGCTGGCGGCTAAGTCGCAGGGGACTGAAAAAGTGACCGCTTTTTTAATCAGCGGATGGCCTTTCTCCCCCTGCTCGCCTAAATACTTTAATGTGAGATTCCCGCCCAGGCTGAATCCAACTAGAGCGATTTCCGAATATTTTGTTTGCGTTATCACCGAGGAGATCACTGCCTGCAGATCTTCCGTCGCGCCGCTGTGATAAAACCGGACGGTTTTATTGGGTTCGCCGCTGCACCCTCGGAAATTCCAGGCGAGCGCGTCCCAGCCGTTCCGGTTTAACGCCCTGACCATTCCCAGCATGTAGTGACTCTGTGAACTCCCTTCAAGACCGTGAGAGAGAATCGCCAGTTTTTTTGAGCCGGTCCTTGACCAGTCTAAATCAAGAAAGTCGTGATCAGCAGTGGTAATTCTCTGCCTTTGGTATCGGATCCCATGAACCCGGCGAAACAGCGTCGGCAGGGTGGACTGCAAATGTCCATTGGCTAGGAAGGGAGGGGCTGAATAAGAAGACCCTCGAAGGAATGGCATTTTTTTAAAGTTCTTCTTTGCGAATTCTTTGAATCAGTTTAACAGGGTCGGACGAGTTTAACATACTCCGTCCCATAACAATGTAGTCGGCTCCGTTGGCAATGGCTTGCTTAGGGGTGAGCGTCCGCTTTTGATCTTTTTGCGCCACCGTCTCAAATGGATTTTGAATCCCCGGCACGACAGTGAGAAAATCCTTGCCGCAGATGACGCGAATCAGTTTCAATTCATGACCAGAGCAGACAACTCCGTCTAATCCGCTCTGTTTGGCTAGGTGTGCTAAATTAGTAACTTGCTTTCCAACACTTTCCCGGACACCGATCTGTTTGAGCGAGACCGAATCCATGCTGGTCAGGACCGTGACCGCGATTAAAATGGGGGCTGCCCCCTTTTTCTGGCTTTCGTTGTTGATAGCCTCTTTAGCCGCTTTGAGCATGTCAGCTCCGCCGAGTGCGTGAACGTTACACATCCAGACTCCCAACTTCACCGCTTCACGGCAGGCGTTGGCAACCGTGCTGGGAATGTCATGCCACTTGAGGTCTAGGAAAACTCGCCCTCCTTTTTTGCAAACCATCTCTACAACTCTGGGCCCTTCGGCAGTAAAGAGTTGGCTACCGATCTTGAATTGCGTCACCTGCGGATAAAGACGACGGATCCATTCTCTTGCAGATCGCAGAGTTGGGACATCCAGAGCGATAATAACAGGATCGTGGTCAACTTTGTTATCTCTGATCATGGCTAAGATTCATTATACCGAATGCCCACTAACTCTACTACCTTTTTGTGTTCGTAGCACGTCAAGATGGCCCCTTTGAATAGCAAGTGATCTGTCCCC
>CAYJQR010000047.1:0-13765 GCA_964372345.1 uncultured Planctomycetia bacterium
CAGAGGCGCCCGCCTGCCAGCTGTCGGGCAGGGACTGGCGCATCAAGGGGGAGGGGATAAAGGGTACCCCGTGGCAAGTCCACGGGGAAATCTGTTTCATTCTATTGTGACAACCGCTTTGCTCAACAGTTCTCCTAATCTTTCTTCTTCAATAAACGGTAATTCTTGTGCGCCGCCAACGCTTGTTACGATATTATTGACTATCTTTTCATCCGATTTTTTGAAGATCAGCAAATCGGGTCTTTTGATACTACCAAGACCCGCCTTCTCTAAGCGCTCGAAGTAAAGCTCAAAAACGAGATCCTTCGACTTCGCCCGCCTCTGGCGAGGCTTCGCTCAGGATGACAGCGTAGGGGCCATCTTCATCGCCCAATAAGTGATCATCAAATCCGCGCCGGTGTTAAGCAGCTTTGTCGAGATACTTCTTCGCCTCGTACAGATCATAAGCAATCTGTAAATTCATCCAAAACTCTGGGGATGTCTTTAATACACGGCTCAACAGAATAGCCGTCTCAGCAGTCATATCCCGCTTGCCATTGATTAATGTGTTAACCCGCTGAATGGGCACACCCATCTTTTCTGCCAGTTCCAGTTGAGTCATTCCTGACGGCTCCAGGAATTCCAGAAGCAGAACTTCACCGGGATGAGTCGGTTGTCTACGTTTTGGGATCATTGTTAATCTCCTTATTAATGGTAATCTGTTATCTGAACTCCCTTCGCATTTCCTTCTATCCACTTAAAAATAATACGATATTGCCGATTAATTCTTATACTATGAAAACCTCTCAGATTTCCTTTAAGAGCTTCCAACCGATTATTTGGAGGAATCTTCAAATCAGACAAAACATAAGCCGCATTCACCATATCAATTTTTCGACGAGCAACACTCCAAATATTATTTGGAATTTTTCTAACCTCCTTAGTCTGCTCTCCATGAAAAAGATCTTCTGTCGCTTGATCACCAAAACTCAGGATCATATTCTCTCTATATATACCATATTAACGTAATACATGCAAGTATTAATTTAAGATTACTCCGCCACTTTCATCGCCCAATAGGTGATGATCCAATCCGCGCCGGCGCGGCGTAATGAAAGAAGTGTTTCATGAATAGTATCTTGAGAGAGCCACCCTTTTTGGATCGCGGCCTCGATCATCGCGTATTCCCCGCTCACGCAGTAGGCGGCGGTCGGCATCTTGAATTTTTGTTTTACCTGCCAGAGAATATCGAGATATGGCAGTCCCGGTTTCACCATGACAATGTCGGCCCCTTCTTTGATATCATCAGCGACCTCACGAAGAGCCTCTTTTGCATTCGCAGGATCAAGTTGGTAACCACGGCGATTGCCAAATCGCGGCGCGGAATCGGCCGCTTCCCGGAATGGCCCGTAAAAAGCCGACGCGAATTTCGCGGAATAGCCCATGATCGAAGTCTCTTTGTACCCCTCCTGATCGAGAATTTTCCGGATCACCGCCACCTGCCGCTTCATCATACTGCTCGGAGCGACCATGTCGGCACCGGCTTGAACATGCGAGAGGGCGGTTTGCGCAAGCAGTGGAAGAGTAGCGGCGTTGTCGAGGTGAATCGAAACATCTTTACCCATTTTCTCCGCCAAAGGCGGACCCGCCTCCGGCGGGCATTTTCCATTTTCCATTTTCGGGGACAGTCCCCGTTCGGGGACAGTCCCCTTCACAACGCCGCAATGCCCATGCGCCGTATATTCGCACAAGCAGACATCGGTAATCACCGCGATCCCTTTCACCTTCGCCTTCACCGCGGCAACCGCTTGCTGGATGATTCCATCAGTATCATAGGCCTGCGTCCCCCGCAAATCTTTTTTGCGCGGGATTCCAAATAAAAGAATCCCCTTAATTCCCATGTCACTACATTTCTGCGCTTCCTTGACTAGTTCCTTAACCGACAACCGATACTGCCCCGGCATGGAACGGATCGGTTTGCGGCCCGATTCCTCGTGGACAAAGAGAGGCATGATCAGATGCTGGGGCTTTAACTGGGTTCCGGAGATCATCTTGTATCTTATTTTCTCTTTCATAAATCACATTTTTCTATTCCTCTGCAAACACCCATCTAAAAAAGAGACGCGTTTAAGATACTGAATACCTCTCCCAATAATTCCGACCCAACAGGTTTGCCCCAGTCCTCCTCTTGCGGCTTGTAATTTTTGGGCATCTGGGCAATTAATTCCCGCAGATTATATCTTCCGTGCAACTCCTGACCATTGCCCTATTTCTGGATTTTAGTCACCATCCGAATATGCCTCCTTTGGCTATACTAAGTATAGCCCTATTTTGTCTTGGTGTCAATGTCGCATATGCATCTTAACTTTTTCACCCGTGGCGGTGTTGATTTTGGGCGATGGATAAATAAGAACCGGTGCCGGGGTTTTTGAGAAAATAGGAATGTTTCGATTTTTTAATGAGCTAAAGCTTGCGCTTCCCGCTCCTTTTTAACAACCTTAGGATCTCTATAGTCTAGGGGATAATTTGTTTCTGTCCACTTGCATGGTATTGTAACTCTTAGCGTCCTCTGTTCATTATAATTGTAATGGTAACACCATTCCGTAACTTCTAGTAGCCCTTCTATTCTCTTATCGTCAAAACTTAATACCCAACCAACGGGCCACCAAGAAAACTCGGATACAACTTTTGAGTCCTTAGTATCTGCCCTTAGTATCCCTGCTACGCCACTACTCCTACCGCCAAGCTGTGCTCTTAGATATAACCATATTCGCAGATTACCTGGTCGTTGTTTATGTTCTTTATCCCCGATCATCTTCCGCATCCATTTTAAACTACTCGAAAATTTAGGGCCACAAGCAGAACACATAATTACTAATGCTTCCTTGACTATTTTCAATGGTTTTATATTCGAGAAGGTTAGGTCTATTGTCTTATCTCCATATTTCGGACTAGCATAGGGGGCACATTGCTTAACAAAATTAACATATTCAGCACCATACCAACTACCAGCGTCGTTATTGCACTTAGGACAGATACTAAACATATGATTACCACCCTGAACTTGTTTATCTTTCCATCGAATTTGACCGGATGTAATCGCTTCGTCTATACTTTTTCTTAACACGGTATCTTTATTGAAAGCCCCTTGTGGCGGTATATGCTCTTTTGAGAGAGCCCCGCTTATATGACAAATGGCACATTCATCAAGAATAGGTAACTTACTCATCGTAAAATAGGAACCAAGGAGGTGTAAAGTGTTTTTCTCGAAATGAAATCACCAAATCATAGGACAAAATGTTTTTCCGAGCGACATTGGAGCCGAGTGAGAATCCTGAAACGGGGTATTCGGCGAGGACTTTCTGAGCTCAAAAAAAAGTGCCAGGCACCTTTGCCTGATTCTTTCCGAGGGCAAAGAGAGCCAGGCACTTTTTTTTGAGCGAGTTCCGCAGCCTCCGCCAGAGGCGGACCCGCCTCCGGCGGGGCCGTACCGCTCTGCTTCGAATGTTTCTCGGCGACACGGAGCGAGGAAAACATTTTGTCCTCTCATTCTGACATAAAAATATTTTCTATTACTTTAGTCCCCTTATCAACGCTTCGGTCAGTCCTTCGATCGTATACGGCGATGCTTCGATGTAAACTTTCACCCCCGCCTCTTTGAGTGCGGCTGAAGTCACCGGGCCGAGACTTGCGACTTTTGTTTTCTTGAGCGCCGGCTTGCCGAAATTTGCTAGAAAACTATTGACCGATGACGGGCTAGTGAAGGTCACTGCATGAATCCTCCCGATGGAGAGTTCCTTTTTCACTTGCCGCAAGACGCTGGGTGGATGCTTCACCGGTTCAGTATGATAGATGGAGATTTGTTCGACTTCCGCCCCCATTTCTCTTAAACCGTCAGGCAAGACATCCCTTCCCTCCTCGGCGCGGATTAAAACAATCTTTTTATCAAGAACCGATCCCCACTCTTTGAACGCCCGCAAAATTCCTTCGGCGCGGAACTCTTTCTCCGGGACTAAGTCCACCTTGAGATGCGCCGCTTTGAGCCGCTCGGCTGTCTTAGGGCCGATGGCACAGACCCGCGCTTTCTTTAAAACACGGATGTCCATTTCCAACTCTTTGAGCCGCTTTAAAAACTGTTCGACTCCGTTAGCGCTGGTGAAAATCACCCAGTCGAACGATTCGTCTTCCATCCGGTTCTTGAAGCCGCCGGGGTTGGCCGGAATAATTTCGATCATCGGTAGATCCACCGTCGAAGCCCCTTCTTCTTCCAACAGGGCTCGAAATTCCGGGATCTGATGAGCGGCGCGAGTGACTAGAATCCGTTTTCCCCAGAGTGGTTTTTTCTCAAACCAATTCAATTCGTGCCTCAGCCGGACAACGTCTCCTGCCACTAGAACTGACGGAGGTTTAATGCCAGCCTTTTTGGCTTTTTGTAGGATATCAGCCAAAGTTCCCGTGACAGTCCTTTGATGAAGTGTTGTCCCCCACTCCACCAAAGCGGCCGGCGTTGTTTTCTTACGCCCCGATTTGAGAAGACGCCTCACAATTTCTTTGAGTTGTGATACCGCCATTAAAAGAACCAGCGTATCGGCCCCTTGAGCGAGTTCTTCCAGCCGCAAAGTGGATTGCGGTTTCTCCGGGTCTTCATGGCCGGTCGCGATGGCGACTGAGGAGCTGAATTTTCGATGAGTTAATGGAATTCCCGCGTAGCAAGGAGCGGCCAGCGCCGACGTTACGCCGGGAATAATTTCAAAAGGGATTTTGCGCGCGACCAATTCTTCCACTTCTTCCGCCCCCCGGCCGAAAAGATACGGGTCTCCTCCTTTCAGCCGCACGATTGTTTTCCCTTCATGGGCATAGCGAATCAGTAACCGCTCGATCTCGTTTTGGGTGATGGACATATGCCCCCCTCGTTTGCCGACGTAAACTTTTTCCGCTTGAGGAGCCCATTCCAAAAGCCGGCTGTTGACCAGCGCGTCGTAAAGAACGACGTCGGCTTTTTTAAGCCGCTCGATCCCCTTAAAAGTAATCAAACCGGGATCCCCCGGCCCTGCGCCGACCAGATAGATTTTGCCGATTTTGTTCATTTTGATCCACTTTCTGTCATTCCGAACGAAGTGCGTCCTGAGCTTGTCGAAGGACGCACAAAGTCGAGGAATCTTGATCTAATCTTAGATCCCTCCACTTCGCTCCGCCACCTTTGGTGGCGAAGCTTCGGTCGGGATGACAAAGTTAGTTTTGTTTTTCTTGCGCCAGCAACTTCCCCGCCCCTTGCCAAAGGAGCATCTGCGCCAAACGGGCCGCCATGGCGTGGCCTTCGTTTTTGGGAGCAGTCAGTTTCGCGCGCAGAGAGTTTTTGCCGTCTGGAGAGAAAACTCCCCCTTCCAAAGTAACGACACCCCCTCCTTGATCTAATTGAGCCACACCCGCGATCGGGACGTGGCACCCGCCCCCTAATTTTTCGAGTAAGGTTCTCTCTATTTCAACCTCGGCATGGCTCGCCGGATCATCCACTTTGCAAACGATTTCCTGGATGGGCTCGTCGTTGATCCTGATCACTAACGCGATCGCCCCTTGTCCGACCGCGGGGAGCATCTGACTGGTCGAAAAAATTTCGGTAATTTCTTTTTCCAGCCCCGCGCGCCGAACTCCGGCCAGCGCCATCACCACCGCGTCGAGCGATTCATCGTCGTTTCCTTCTTTGAGTTTGCAGATTCGGGTATCCACGTTCCCTCGCAGAGGAACAATCTGTAAATCCGGACGTTGGTATTTCACTTGAGCGGCGCGGCGGACACTGCTGGTACCAACGATCGCCCCTTGACGGATCCGGTCGAAAGGAATCTTGTCTTTTGAAATCCAGGCGTCGCGCGGGTCTTCCCGCTCAAGGACAGCCTCTAAGAATAAGCCGTCTGTCATTTCAATTGGTAAATCTTTCAAACTATGAACCGCGATGTCAATTCTTTGATCAAGGAGGGCGTCATCGAGCGCTTTGGTAAAAATTCCTTTTCCCTGTTTTTCCGACAGTACCTTGAAATCGGCCTCAGGATCCAGATCTCCGACACTGCTGATCGTCTCGATCTGGAATTGCAGTTTGGGCCACTGTTCTTTAAGTGAATCCACCGCCAATTGAGCTTGCGCCAATGCCAAGCGGCTGGCGCGCGTTCCTATTCTAATAATCGAACCTGATGAAACCATGACATGAACCTTTCTGATCTCTGCTGGATTAAAGAATGGCATAACGACAACTGGCTCTGGCGGTAATCCAGATTTTCCTTGACGATTCCCTGAAGATCGTCAATATCATACAAATAGACGTTGTCAATGTCGTTGACTTCGGGGTCCACGTCACGGGGAACCGCGATGTCCAATAAGAATAGCGGTTTTTGTTTCCGTTCTTTCATCAAATGAACCACTTGCTCGCGGGTAATGATAAAGTGGGGTGCCGCAGTCGAACTAATGACGATGTCGGTCTGGAGCATGGCTGCCGGGAATTCGTCAAACCCAATCGCCTTGGCGTCAAATGTTTGAGCCAGTTCTACCGCCCGCTCGTAATTGCGATTAGAGACAATGATTGAATTGACGCCATTCTCCTTGAGCGTTTTCAAAGCGATCTGACTCATCTCGCCGGCGCCGATCACCATGATGTGACGGCCGTTTAAACTACCGAGAATTCGCCTTGCCAAACTGACCGCCACTGAACTGACCGACATAAGTCCCCGGCCGATGCCGGTTTGTTCGCGAACTGACTTCGCCGCCTGAAACGATTTTTGAAAGAGCGCGTGCATCACTTTGCCGGTCGTCTGCGCTTTGACCGCTTCCAGGTAGGCATTTTTGACCTGCCCCAGAATTTCGCTCTCCCCCAAAACCATCGAATCAAGCCCCGAAGCCACTTTGAATAAGTGCGCGACGCTCCCATGATCCACATGGGTGTACCATTTGCCGTTCATCCGCTCCATCTGCTCGGGGGCGTTGCGGCAGAGAAAACGTTTGAGCTCTTCTTCACCGGCGTCAATATTGTCCACCAGGCCGTAGATTTCAACGCGGTTACAGGTGGAGAGAATCACTCCCTCCCGCACCGGAACAGTTTTAGCAAAATCCTTCAGCGCCAATTCTAAATCTTTGCTGGGGACAAAGAGCTTCTCTCTCTCCTCCACTTCCGCCGTGCGATGATTGATCCCGACTGTGATTAGTTTCATATCTGGCTAGAACAACGAGTGAATCCCTTTAAAAAACGAACTGACTCCGATCAAAGTAAAGACAAACATCCCGAACGCCAGCGTGGCCAGCAGCATGACTTTCCGGCCGCGGAGCGTGCAAGTTCCTCTGACAGCGACAATCGCGGCGTAAATCAGCCAGCTCGTGATCGTCCAAACTTCCGAGGGATCGCCAACGAATAGTTTTCCAAAACGCTTGTGCGTCGCCAGAATACCGCTGATAATCCCCAGCGTTAACAGAAAAAAACCGACGGTGAGAGTCCGCGCGTTAAACCGGTCTATCGATTCCAACGACCAGCCGAAACGCCCCATTTTTGGGAGATGCTTCTGTTTTAAACGGTTCTCTATCCATAAAAAGATCAATCCCGATAGAAAGGCCAGAACAAACGAGAGATAGCTCAGCAAGGAGAAGAGAATATGGATTTTCAGAAATGGATTCACCGGGCGCCCTCCAGTAATTCCCGCGCCATGCGGTTTAGGATTTCCCGGCGTTTTTCAACGCTGGTAACGCTCTTGAGGACCGTTTTGCGCCGGCGCGCGATTTTTTTAAGCAGTTGTTCGTATTTGGGAATAAAATTTTTCTGTAAGTCCTTGCGAATCGCTTTTGCCAAAGCGGGGCTCGCCCCATTGGTAGAAATCGCCATTGTCAGTTTTCCCTTTCTGACAATCGAGGGAAAAATCAACTGACAGAGCGCCGGTTTATCCACGACATTGATCCACTGGCGGCGCTTTCGCGCTGATCTGGCGATTCTCTCGTTTAAAGCGCGGTTGTTGGTCGCCGCGATGACCAGCCAGGCCCCATGGACGTCGGAAGGATGAAAAGAGCGCCGGTGGCAACGGATTTTTCCCTTCTCCGCCAGCCGTAAAAGCCCTCTCGATGCCTCCTTCGCGACGACCACCACATCCGCCTCGGCTTTTAAGAGAGCGGTCACTTTGCGTGTCGCGATTTTCCCTCCCCCAATTACGACCGTTCGTTTATTTTTCAAGCTGAGAAAAACAGGATAAGTGAAACTCATGTGAAGGTCTGCTCCTTAGCGGGGAATTTTTTCGCTTCTACCTCCTGCCGAAAAGAACGGATGGCCTTCACCGCGTCTTCCCGGAGGTTGGCGTATCGTTTGACAAACCGTGGAACAAAACGGTCAAAGAGTCCCAAAAGATCTTGAGTGACTAACACCTGGCCGTCCACTTGGTTTCCCGCGCCGATTCCGATCGTCGGTATTTCGAGTTTCCTCGTAATCTCCGCCGCTAACTGATCGGGGATACATTCCAAAACCACTGAAAAACAACCGGCTTTTTCCAAAGCCGCCGCTCCTTCTAAAATCTCCTTGGCTCTCTGGGGATCTCTCCCCTGGACTTTATATCCCCCTAATTGAGAAGCGGTCTGCGGCGTGAGGCCGACATGCCCCATCACTGGAATACCGGCGCCGATCATCGCCTGAACCATCTCAACGACACTGGAATGCCATTCGATTTTGACCGCGTCACACCCCGCTTCACGGATAAACCGAAAGGCATTGGCCACGCTCTCCTGAGGAGTCTGGTGATACGACCCGAACGGCATATCCCCAATCAGAAACGCCTCCGGCGCCCCTCTCCGGGCCGCTTTGGCGTGGTGGATCATCTCCTCCATCGTCACCGACGTCGTCGTCTCATAACCCAATAGAACCATCCCGACCGAATCCCCCACCAGGATAACCTTCACCCCGCTCTCCGTCACTAAAGAGGCCCAGAGGGCGTCGTAGGCGGTCAAGATGACGATCGGTTCCCCCTGTTTTTTCTTCTGGATGATCTGTTCTACGGTCGGCTTTTTCATCGCTTACGGTCATAAAAGGCAAATGCCAGTATCTCCATATTATAAGATACCGGCATGGATGGCGCAATCAAACAATCCTTTAGGACAACTCACTCTCGCCCCTACGGCGAGAGGACCTGTTTCCGGCTGAGATTGACCCGTCCTAATTCATCAATCTGGATGACCTTGACTTTCACCTCGTCCCCAACCTTGACCACATCCTCTACCTTCGCGACATGTTTATTTTCCAGTTCGGAAATATGGATCAATCCTTCTTTACCGGGGAGGATTTCGCAAAAAGCGCCAAAATTCAAAATTCTCTTGATCTTGCCGGTATAGGTCTTCCCAACCTCGATTTCCTCGGTCAAGTCACGAATCATCTGAATCGCTCTTTCCGCCTTCGCGGAATCACTGCTGGCGACGGCGATCATCCCGTCGTCTTCAACATCAATCATCGCGCCAGTCTCCTCAATAATCTTCCGGATCACCTTTCCTCCGGGGCCGATGACATCCCGGATCTTCTCCGGATTAATCTTGAAGGTCGTGATCCTGGGCGCGTACTTCGACAGTTCGGCGCGCGGCGCCGCGATGGTTTTCTGCATGATCTCCATGATTTCGGCGCGCGCTTTCTTCCCCTGCTCCAAGGCTTCCCGGATAATCTTGAGGGTGATACCATCCTGCAGTTTCACGTCCAATTGAAGCGCCGTCACCCCTTTGCGGCTTCCAGCCACTTTGAAATCCATATCTCCATAATGATCTTCTACTCCCGCGATATCGGTCAGGATCGCGTAATGATCCTTTTCCTTAACCAACCCAAGAGCGATGCCGCTGACGTGAGAAGAAATCGGCACTCCCGCGTCCATCAGCGAAAGTGACCCGGCGCAAACCGTCGCCATGCTGGAAGAACCATTCGATTCCAGAATATCCGAAACAATCCGGATCGTGTACGGAAACTTTTCTTTGGTGGGAATGATCGTCTTAAGAGCCCTCTCCGCCAAAGCGCCATGGCCGATTTCCCGCCGGCCAGGCCCGCGGGTGGGGCCTACTTCACCGACGCTGAAAGGAGGAAAGTTGTAATGGAGCATGAAATTCTTGGAGGTCTTCCCTTCAAGGGCGTCAATCGTCTGTTCATCGGCGCTGGTTCCCAAAGTGGCCACGGAAAGACTTTGCGTCTGCCCGCGGGTGAAAACACTGGAACCATGAGTCCTGGGAAGCGTTCCTATCTGGCAGTGAATCGAACGGATCTGATCAAACTTTCTCCCGTCCACCCGAGCCTTTCGGTTTAAAACAAAGTCTCTGACTTTCTCCTGCTCCACTTCGGACAGGGCAAACTTCACCTGATTGGCGGTGCAGCCACTTCCTTCAGCGGTGAACTGCTCCACCAGTTCATCGGTCAATACCGCCACCGCTTCTTCCCGCTCTTCTTTTGAAGAGAGCCCGTGCGCTTTTTCCAAACGGGGGAACGCGATCTTGGCGATCTTTTCTTTCAGTTCGTTGGGAATTTCAAGAAGTTTGGGTTTAAATTTCGCCTTGCCGCAGAGAGCGACTAATTTCTGCTGAAGTTCCAACACCTTTAACAACTGACGATAACCCGCTTCGAGCGCGTCGGCTAACTCGTTCTCGGAAACTTCCTTACACCCCGATTCAATCATCAGGATCCCTTCTTGGGTTCCCGCGATGATGATATCGAGTTCTCCTTCTTCAGACTCTTTATAAGTAGGACAAATAATCAAATCCCCGTTGATCCGTCCGACCTTGACCGCCCCCAGGGGCCCGAGAAAAGGAATATTGGAAATCGCCAGCGCGGCCGATCCCCCGATGACCCCTAAAAGATCGGGGTCGTTTTCTCCATCGCTGGAAAGAACGGTCACCATGACCTGAACTTCATTCAAGAATCCGGCCGGGAAAAGCGGCCGTATCGGGCGGTCAACCAGACGGGCAGTCAATATCTCTTTTTCGCTCGGACGCCCCTCACGCTTAAAAAATCCCCCCGGGATTCTCCCGGCGGCGTAAGTTCTCTCGCGATAATCCACCGTTAACGGAAAGAAATCCTTCCCCTGGTCAACGCCGCGCGCGGCGACCGCGGTCGCTAAGACCACTGTGCCGCCGTAGGTGACGGTGACGGCGCCGCCGGCCTGTTTGGCCAGCTCGCCCGATTCAATGATAAGAGTGTGACGTCCGATTTGAGCTTCGACTTTATGAGTATGAGAGGTCATTTTCTACTTTCTCAAGGAGAGTTTATCAATCACTTCGCGATAGCGGGATTCATTCATTTTTCGAAGGTACTCCAGCAGTCTTCTGCGGTTATTGACCAACTTGAGCAATCCACGTCGGGAATTGTGGTCCTTTTTATGCTCTTTAAAGTGATCCGTTAAATGATTAATACGCTCCGTCAGCAAGGCGATTTGTACCGCTGGAGATCCGGTATCGTCTCCATGGAGCTGGTAATTTTGCACGAGTTGTTTTTTCTTTTCTTTCTCTTCCTTAATAATCACAACGATTCCTTTCTTTCTCCACCCTGGGAAAAATCTTCCGGCTTCACATCTTTCAGCTTTTCCTTAAAGCCGTCAATCTCATCCTGGGTAATTGGTTTGTTGATGGTGGCCCCTTTCTCAAGGACCGCTTCATCAATATAAATCCGCGAATCGCTTCTAACCGCCAAGGCAATGGCGTCGCTGGGACGCGAATCAATCTCAATGACACTGCCGTCGTTGCGCAGAACAATCTTGGCGTAATAAGTATCGTTGCGGAGATCGTTAATGACCACCCGGTCCACTTTATAGCCGATCCGGTCAACCACTGTCTTTAAAAGATCATGAGTTAAAGGGCGCGGCAATTCGGCATTCTGCAGTTTTAGCGCGATCGCTTCCGCTTCGCTTTTTCCGATCCAAATCAGCAGTAACCGCACCCCGGGAATCTCTTCCAGCACTACAATATAACTGCCGCTGGCAGGCCACATCAGGACCGTGAATACCTTGGATTCTTTAACCATAACAACAATTTATTATACTATGACTCCGCGAATTCTGTCAATTGATGTTAACCCGTTAACCCGTAAACCCGCTAACAATTACGGTGAGAGAGTCTGTAAGCCGAGTTCTGTCCTCCGCCTTAAGCAGAGAGATGATCATCTATCTAAGCGACCTACCCTTCCTGGTTCCACCAGACCGATGACTCGGTCTGGTGAGATTGGACGGGCTTCCTTGTGACCAGGATCTACTTGGTCTTTCTCCGCGCAGAGATTGCCTCGTTTCACGTCTTCCCGGTAGGGGCGGGGTTACCCCGCCCCTACAAAGCATGGGATTGCTCGTCTCTGTGGCTCTCCCGCCAGAGGCGGGCCGCCTTACGGCGGAATCCTCAACCGTCATTCACGGTTGGCCCCGCTTAACGCGAGGTGCGCTACCCCATGGAGCTCGGACTTTCCTCCCCACCACCTCTTTATGACAAAGCCTACCTTTGGTAGGCCACTGCTGACTTTTGGTCAGCAGTGGTTCGCTGTGCATTTTGCACAGCGAACCTCGTCATAAAGAGGTGGTGGGGCGATCATCCGACTCTCTCACCTATTTTCTTCTCAGCCCTCGCCAGAGGCGAGTTCGCCTCAGGCGAAAGAGGCTGATCCGCCTCCGCGGCGGAGACTCGCGTTCTTTGCCAGCCGATCCGCGAGTTTATTCTGTTCCCGCGGAATCTGCTGAAAAATAACCCGATGGAAACCACCGGCCAATTGTTTCACCTGTTCCGCTAAGGGTTTCAAGTGGTCCGCTCGAACCTTGTATTGGCCGGAAGATTGTTTGACAATCAGTTCGCTGTCCGAACGGACGCAGACCTCGTCTGCTTTTCGGACCAGCGCTTCCTCTAAACCGCAGATCAGCGCCTGGTATTCGGCAATATTGTTGGTCGTCTCCGGAAGAATCCTATTAATTTCCGCGAGCACTTTCCCTTCGGCGTCGCAAACGACGACGCCGATCCCCGAGGGACCGGGATTCCCTTTTGAGGCCCCATCCACATAGAGGATTAACTTACTCACTTTTCCCGTCTTCGATATACAAAATTCTCGCGCACTGCTCGCAAAAAACCCATTCTTGGGCCGAGTGGACTAAATCAATCACCTGCGGAGGAAGATTCATAAAGCATCCCTGACACGAATCGTCTCTGACCGGCACCATCGCCACCCCGTTGCGGAGTTTCAGCATCCGCTCGTAGCGGGGAAGAATTAGCGGGTCGGTCTGACGGGCCATGATCTCGCGGGCTGTCTCTAACTCCTTTAGCCGCTGTTTTGTCTGCTCCAATTCCTGTTTCGTCTTTTCCTTCTCCGCCTGAATTATCTTGGACTCTTCTTCAAACTTTTTCTTCTCGCCGGCAACAGCCGCCGTCCAGGAATCTAACGCGTCGAGCAGTCGAATGACCTCTTCTTCCAGCAGCGAGTTATCCGCCTTTAGCCCTTCGATCTCCTTTTCCAACGCGGCATATTCTTTGTTGGTCTTAACCTGAAAGAGCTGGAGTTGGAATTTTTTGGCGTTTCCTTCCTTGGCCTGCAGGTCAATCTCTTTGCTTTTCTTTTCCAGTTGGAACGTTTTTAATTTCTCTTCAGCGTCGGTGAGCCGCTTCCTCGCAGACATCAGCCGGTCGTCATACGACTTCAGCCGTTCGGGAATCTCCTTTTGTTCCGTGGCGCGGAGTTGAAAGATCTGCTCGTCAATTCCCTGAAGTTCGATCAATTTCTTAAGGTGTTCTTTAATCGGCATTATTTATGTTGCCATCTTTCCTTGTTCCTGCGTAGCCC
>CAYJQR010000048.1:0-13739 GCA_964372345.1 uncultured Planctomycetia bacterium
TGAAACATCTCGGGCACGATTTCCTCTCGACCAATGGCAAAGGCGGCAGCAATCTTATGAGGCGACCGAGAGGATATAATCTGCCAAGTGGTTGTTACGAAGGTTTTAGAGGGCTGGGGGGCTTTGCAGTTATGTAAAGCGGCCACGACGTCTTCCCCGTTGCGGATTCGAACAACAAAGTCGTTGATGCAAGAGAGGTTTGCGCCACACTGTTCCATCGCTTCAAGATACAATTCAAAATGGCTGAGGTACCCTCCCTGCCCACTGTCATCACTCTCCTCATCTAACGTGATCTCATTAATCAGACGACGACTAACAGGATCCCCTTGGGGCAACCAGGGCACGGAGGTGCATGTGAGGATATTTTGTAGGGATTTCACCAACGCCATGAAATCCCAGACCACAAAGACGTGGTGTTCCATAAAGAACCGCACGTGTTCCAGGGTTTCAAGAGACCTGTAGACATCGTGTGAAGCAACCCTATCCCGCAGCGGACGTGTGGCCTCCAGAAGTAATTCAAAATTAGTAGGGTGTTTGTCCATTCTTAGTAAACTTTCTTTGGATCAAACACTTGTTTTTCGCTAATGACCGTCTTCCCATCCGGTGTCACTTTGCGATAATAACAGGTAAAATATCCCGCATGGCAGGCAGCTACCTTCTGCTCCACGACAAAGAGCAGAGAATTTTCTTCACAGTCCACAAAGACCTCTTTAACCAGTTGAATATGGCCGGAAGTTTCTCCTTTCATCATCAGCCGGTTCTGCGAGCGTCGGAAAACATGGACTTTGCCGGTCTCAATGGTTTTCATGATCGCGTCACGGTTCATGTAGCAGAGTGTCAAGACTTTTCCGGAAACATCCTGAATGATGGTCGGGATCAGTTCTTTGTCGTTAAAATGTAATTTGTCTAACCAATGATTCTTCATCGTGTCCTCGGTTTCGTAGGGGAGCAATTTATTGCGCCCTATCCCTGCAGGGCGTGATAAATCACGCCCCTACAATTTCATTGTCTTACAGGTATTCCTCTTTTCTTCAGATACCTCTTTACCTCGCCAATCGTCAGTTCCTTGTAATGAAACAGCGACGCCGCCAGAGTCGCGTCGGCTTTGCCGGCGGTGAACGCCAACGCGAAATGTTCCAGTTTTCCGGCGCCGCCGGAAGCGATCACCGGAATCGAAACCGCGGTTGAGACCGCCGCGGTCAGTTCCAGATCATAACCGTTCTTAGTCCCGTCACAGTCCATGCTGGTCAAGAGAATTTCACCTGCTCCCCGCTTTTCGGCCTCTTGCGCCCATTCGACAGCGTCACGCCCGGTCTGATTTCTCCCTCCATGGCTGTAAACCTGCCACTTGATTTTGCTTTTTTCCCTTTCTGAACGCTGAACGCTTCCGCCCGAGGCGCCCGCCTGCCAGCCTGCGGGCAGGGATCTGCCTTTGGCAGAGAACGCTGTACGCTGTCTTTTAGCGTCAATCGCCACCACAATACACTGATTGCCAAATCGCTTCGCCCCTTCGGTGATGAGCTTCGGGTTCTCCAGCGCGGCCGTGTTAATCGAGATCTTATCCGCGCCGGCTTTTAGTAATACCTGGATATCGTTGACATTTCGGATACCGCCGCCGACGGTGAGCGGCATAAAAACCTGTTCGGCGGTTTTCCGAACCACCTCTAATAGAATGGGCCGTTTCTGGTGAGAAGCGGTGATATCCAAAAAAACCAATTCATCCGCCCCCTGCCTGTTATAGGCCTTGGCGACTTCGACCGGATCACCGGCGTCCCGCAGAGAGACAAACTTGATCCCCTTTACCACTCGGCCGGCGTCCACATCTAGGCATGGAATAATTCGTTTGGTTAACATGCAGCGAGCGCCTCTTTGACGGTAAATTTTTTCTCATACAACGCCTTGCCGACAATGGCTCCGTGCAAATGCGGATATTTTCGCGACAGATGGCTTAAATGACGAATATCCTCTAATGAAGAAACACCGCCTGAAGCAATCACTTGTATTTTCACTTTTTTAAGAACCTGTTCCATAAGATCTAAATTGGGGCCGGACAACATCCCGTCTTTGTTGACGTCGGTCACCGCGATCAGCGAAACCCCAAACCCTTCCATTTGAGCCGCGAAATCAAGAACCTCTAATTCAGTCGGCTGGGTCCAGCCGCGGGTAACAACTTTCCCGTTCTGGACATCCACGGCGACGGCGATTTTTTTGCCGAATTCCTTCACCATTTTTTTTAGAAAAACCTGATCTTCAGCCGCTTTAGTTCCCAGGATGATCCGGTTTGCTCCTTGAGCCAATCCTTCCTGAATATCCTGCCGGCGGCGGATTCCTCCTCCAATTTCAATCGCGCAGCCGATGGAACGTCCGATATTGCCGATCAGATTGAGATTCTTGAATTCGCCAGTCATCGCGCCGTCTAAATCCACCACATGAAGCCACGTTGCCCCCTGCCGCTCCCAATCCTTGGCGATGCCGATGGGGTCGTTGGAATAAACAATTTTGCCCGAGAAATCGCCTCTCTTCAGGCGAACAACCTGGCCTTCTTGCAGGTCAATTGCGGGTAATACGATCATGTATATTCAACAAAGTTTTTCAATAACCTCAACCCCATCTCCTGGCTTTTTTCCGGATGAAACTGAGTGGCGAAAATCGAACCCGACCAGATTATTGAGGCAAATTCCGTCCCGTACTCTGTAGTCGCCGCGATGATTCCTTTATCAGCAGGTCTTACATAGTATGAATGAACAAAATAAAAATAACTCCCGTCCGGAATCCCTTTTAACAATGGGCATTGTTTTTTCTGTCCCCTGTCCCCTGTCCCCTGTCCCCTGATTTCATTCCACCCCATGTGGGGAACCTTAAAAACCGTCGTTCGTCGTTCGTCGTTCGTCGTTCGTCGAAATCTAAAACGAACGACTTTCCCTCTAAGAACACTCAATCCTTTGGCATATTCTCCCTCTTCGCTCTCTTCAAACAAAAGTTGAAGTCCTAGGCAAATTCCCAGAAAGGGTTTACCTGAAGCCAGATGTTTTTTGAGCGGTTCGAGTAATTTTCTTTTTTTTAATTCCTTCATCGCGTCGCCGAAAGCGCCGACGCCGGGGACCACGCATTTCGAGGCCTTGGCGACCACGGAAGGAGTCGAGGTGAGGCAGACTCGTCCCCCGGACTGCTCCAGCGCTTTAGCGACACTCCGCAGGTTTCCCATACCGTAGTCTAGGAGGGTGATTGTCTTGTTCATATGTTTTTGTAGGGGCGACCCTCTGTGGTCGCCCTGTATCAGGGCGGGCACAAGGCCCGCCCCTACATTGTGATTGGGCAGACACGGGGGCCTCTGTCCCTACGGTTAATCCAGCACCCCCTTGGTCGAAGGAATCCCCTTCACGCGCGAATTTCGCTCTACCGCCATCAGCAACACTTTGGCGGTTGCTTTGAAGATCGCCTCATTCACATGATGCAGATTTTCCGCGCCGTAAAGGAGATTGATGTGCAAAGTGACTCCGGCGTGCTGGGTGAAGGCCTTAAAAAATTCCTTTACCAAGCTGATGTCAAACTCCCGTTCGCGCGGGTGCGGCGCCTTGGCGTTAAAAATTAGAATCGGCCGGCCGCTGATGTCAATTGCCGCGCCGCAAAGAGTTTCGTCCATCGGCAATTGAATCGAAGCGTAGCGGCGGATTCCCACTCGGTCGCCTAAAGCTTTTTTAACAGCCTGGCCGAGACATATCCCAACATCCTCAATGGTGTGATGCTCATCAATTTGCAAATCCCCTTTGGCTTTAATCTCCATGTCCATGAGACTGTGTTTGGCCAAAAGATCCAGCATATGGTCGAAAAAACCGATGCCGGTGGAAACCTTGGCTTTTCCCTGTCCGTCGAGGTTCACCTTAACGGCGATGTCGGTTTCACGGGTCTTCCGTTTAATTCCCGCGGTTCGAGCTGTCATTATTTCTCCTTTAATGAGCACGCGACTTATGGAGTCCGAAGGACGACATTAAGTCGCTGTGCGAATTAAACCCTTGACATTTTTCATGGTTAAATTCTCGAATGAGTTTATCAATTGTTTCCTTCCTAGTCTTACCATTCTTGAATTGTTGCTCACGTTTACATGCTTCTGATCGAGACTCATACTGTTCGAAGTAGACCAATTTAACAGGCCTCCTACTACGAGTGAACCCTACTCTACCTCTATCGTGTTCTTTCAAACGTTCCGACAAATTTCTTGCGTGCCCAAAATATCGTCTCTGGTCCCTACATTCTAAGATATAAAAAAAGTAGCCCACCGTAGATCAAGAAAAATGTCAAGGGTCAAATTCAGCCTCAAACTTATGTTCGCTTTGCTCCATAAGTTTGGGCTTCATTTGATTTAAATCGAATTTGAATCGCCTCAAAGTGTTGATTGAGTCCTTCCACTTTGGTCAGCTCTTCGATCGGGCCTTTGACCCGCTCAAGCGCCCGCCGGGAGAGGTGAATGATGTGGCTTCTCCTTAAGAAATTCTCGACGCCAAGCCCCGAAAAGAAACGGGCCGATCCGCCGGTCGGAAGAACATGGCTGGGACCGGACATGTAATCTCCCACGGCCACGGGACTGAACGGCCCCACGAAGATCGCGCCGGCATGATTGATCTCACTGAGCATTTTCTGGGAACATTTCGCCATCACATGCAGGTGCTCCGGCGCGATCTGGTTGGCGATTTTGAATCCCTCCTGAATGTCGCTGACCAGAATACAGTATCCTTTTTCAGGCCCTTGATCGCGCGCGATTTTTGCCAGCTTTTTGGACGTCGTCACCAGAATGGCCAGGCCATTGGGGTGTTCCGCCTGCGCGCGCAGGTCGGCCAGAACCATCTCAGGATTGCTGAACTTGTTCGCGATCACCACAACCTCACTCGGCCCCGCCAATAGATCAATGTCGCAATAACCGAATAACTGGCGCTTCGCTTCGGTGACATACGGGTTGCCGGGGCCAGCAATGACGTCCACTTTAGCAATTGTTTTAGTCCCAAAGGCCATTGCCGCGACGGCGTGCGCGCCGCCGACTTTGTAAATCTCGTCCACTTTCAAAAGACTGGCCACGACAAGAATATAGGGGTTGACCCGTTTGCCCGCGTTAGGCGGAGTGGCTAAAATAATTTTCTTAACGCCGGCCACTTTCGCCGGAATGACGGTCATGTATACCGTTGAGACCAACGGATGGGTCCCCGCCGGAACATAGACCCCTGCCCGCTCCAAGGGTTGATAAATCTCTTGAACGGTCGTGCCGTCAAGACGGATCAGACGCCGCTTCGTCTGCTTCATCTGATGGCGGTGAAACTGGGTCACCTCATCAATCGCCTGTTTTAAGCCGGCCAAAAATGAAGCCGGGACGTCGTTAAAAGCCTCACTGATCTCCGCTTCTGAAACGCGAAGCTGTTTGAGATTGAGTCTGACGCCGTCAAACTTTTTGCCGTAACGCAAGACCGCGGCGTCGCCGTTATGCCGGACATTCTCCAGAATCGTCCGGACCGCCCTCTCCACGCGCCGGTTGGGGGCCGGCACGCGGCAGGTTAACTGCTCTAATTTTCGATTGCTGGAACGAATGAGTCTCATGTTTTTTTAAACCGGATAATTTCCTCTTTTAATGCCGCTATAGCTTTTTCCACCCGCTCCGGTTTTTTCCCTCCGGCTTGAGCCAAATCTTTTTTCCCTCCACCGCTCCCGCCAACCCAATCGGCCGCCGGTTGAATCAATTGGGACGCGTCCCACCCTTCCTTCACTAAATCGTGAGTAACGCCAATGACCAGCGATAGTTTTCCTTCCTTAATCGTCCAGAACACGGCAATCCCGCGCTTCAATTTCACTTTGATCCGGTCCCAAAGAGAACGAAGCGTTCCCGGGTCCGCTTCGGCGATTGCGCGAGCCACTAACTGAACGGGCCCGACAGTCTCGGCTCCTTGAATCCACGCCTCGACAAAATCGCCGACCGCTTCTTTATTCCAACTCTGCTGGAGCCGCTCTACCTGCTTTACCTTCTGCAGTAATCTCCGCAGAGACTCGGTGACGTTGTCGGGTGAAGTCTTCAGCAGCGCGGCAAGCCCGCGTAACGTCATTTCATTTTCTTTAGCGCGCTGATACGCCTTTTCTCCGGTGACCGCTTCGATCCGCCGGACCCCGCTGGCGACGGCGCCCTCGGAGACGATTTGGAGGAAACCAATATCCCCCGTCGCCCTGCAATGAGTTCCTCCGCAAAATTCCTGGCTGAAGCCGGGAACCTCCACCACTCTCACTACATCCCCGTATTTTTCTCCGAAAAAGCAGATCGCCCCGCGCCGTTTCGCTTCTTCCTGCGGGAGCTGATGAACTTCTAACGGGATATTTTTTAGAATCTCGTCGTTCACAATTTTTTCCGCTTTCTCCAGCGCTTCCTGGGGAACTTTCCCGACATGCGTGAAATCAAACCGAAGCCGGTCTTCAGCCACCAGCGATCCTGACTGCTCCACCCCCTTCCCCAGAACCTGACGAAGAGCCGATTGAAGCAGATGAGTCGCCGTGTGATTGCGCATGATCGAATCGCGCCGGGCGCTGTCAATGGTCCCTGAGACTTCGTCTCCCTTTTTGAGTTCTCCTTTCAGCGGTGTGACCCAATGAACAATCGCCTCGTCCACTTTTTGGGCGTCGTAAACCCGGTATTCGACTCCCTCTTTTCTCAAATAGCCGGTGTCCCCGACCTGTCCTCCCGCTTCGCCGTAAAAAGGGCTCTGGTCCAAAATGACCGCGTTCTCGACGATGGCGAGAATCTTCCCCTTCGCTTGGTGAGTCTCATAGCCGAGGAATTTGCTGTTCAGCCCCAGCGTCCGGATTTTTTGAGCAAAGGTCTCGGCGAAAACGGTCCCTCCCATTTGACTGCCGCTTCTTGAAATCCTCCGCTGTTCCTCCAGCCGGTCGTTAAATTCATTCATGTCAACCTTGAATCCTTTTTCATGAAGATACTCCACGGTCAATTCTATCGGGAACCCAAAAGTGTCAAAGAGACGAAAAGCGACGTTTCCCGGGAAAATCGTCTCTTTCTGCAGCTTTAAACGGGCCGTTTCCTGATCGAGAATCCGCGTCCCCTCATCCAGCGTTCTGGCAAAACGCTCTTCCTCACTCTGGATGACCTCTTTCATCAGCGGTTCTCTGCTTCCCAGATCCGGATACGGTTCACGCATCACCGCGATCACCGTTGGAACCAGCCGGCGCAGAAAAAGATCTTCGCTTCCCGCCTGCCGCGCCAACCGAGAGGCCCGGCGGATCAACATCCGCTCCACGTATCCTCTTCCTTCATTTGAAGGAAGCACCCCGTCGCCGATCAAAAAAATAGTCGCGCGGATGTGATCGGCAATCGTCCGGATACTTGGGTTATTTTTTGCCTTTGGACCTAATTGCCTCTCAATTTCCGCGATGATGGGAACAAACAAATCCGTTTCAAAATTACTCCGCGCTCCCTGCGTGACGCTGGCCAGCCGCTCCAATCCCATTCCGGTATCAATATTTTTTCTCGGGAGCGGCTTCAGGTTTCCCTTCCCTTGCCGGTCATATTGGGTAAAGACCAGGTTCCAGACTTCGATAAACCGGCCGCAATCGCAAGCGACCCCGCAGGCGGCCTTGCCGCACCCGAATTTCTCTCCCCAATCATAAAAAATTTCCGAGCAGGGGCCGCAGGGGCCGTCGGGGCCCTCATCAGGGGCGTTACCGGGCCAGAAGTTACTCTTCTCTCCCAGACGGGAAATTTTGGAGACCGGCAGTCCGATCTTTTTCTGCCAGATCGTGAATGCCTCGAGGTCATCTTTATAAACCGAAACGCGAAGATTTTTCTCAGGGACATTCAGTTCCCGCGTGAGAAATTCCCACGCCCAGGCAATCGCTTCCTCTTTAAAATAATCCCCGAAAGAGAAATTCCCCAGCATCTCAAAGAACGTTTGGTGCGCGGGAGTTCTGCCGACATTTTCCAAATCGCCGGTACGCAGGCACTTCTGACAACTGGCCGCCCGCTTCAGATCCCTTTTAATCCCCAGAAAGTTCTCCTTAAACTGCGCCATGCCGGCGCTGGTAAAAAGAAGAGTTGGATCGTCTTCCGGCACCAATGAAGCGCTAGAAACAATTTTGTGATCTTTGGACTTAAAGAAATTTAAAAACCGGGTCCGTAACTCGTTAGTTTTCATCGTGTTCTAGCGCCTAACGGATTGAAATAAATCAAGATAGGTTATTTTATCTTATTTAGGGAAGCGTGTCAAAATTTTATTTTGATGAACTTTCGCGGGCCGACTTGCAGAATGTCGTTGTTATTCAGATGGACAAATCTTTCTTGAATCTTGGAGGAGTGATTTAGTTTGACGCTCCCTTGCTCAAGAAGACGCCTGGCTTCGGTCATCGAGGAGGCCAATCCGGAGTCAAACAGAAGTTTAGTGACGTCCACCTTTCCATCGGCGCCCGGATGTATCGCGAAAAGAGGAACATCGGCAGGAGCCCCTTTTTGCTGGAAAACCTTCTGAAACTCCAACTGGGCCTCTTTGGCTTTCGCCTCGTCGTGAAAATCTTTGGTGATCAAGAACGCGAACTCTTCCTTGGCCAGTTTTGGATTCTTTCCGTTCTTGATTTCAGATTTTACTTTCTCAACGCTGATTTCGGTGAGCGAATCGTAATAACGAAGCATCAGTTCATCCGAAATCGCCATCAGTTTGCCGAACATCTCTTTGGGTTCTTCTAAAATACCGATAGCGTTGTCAAGACTCTTGCTCATTTTTTGAACACCGTCTAGCCCCTCAAGAAGGGGTGTTAAAATGACCACTTGAGGTTCTTGCTGAAAGTCTCTCTGGAGGTCTCGTCCCATCAGCAGATTAAATTTTTGATCAGTGCCGCCAAGTTCAACGTCAGCTTTTAATTCTACTGAGTCATAAGCTTGCAAAAGTGGGTACAAGAACTCATTTAAGCTAACATCCCTCCCATCCAAATATCGTTCTCTAAAATCAGCTCGGGCCAGAAGCTGAGCAACAGATACTCTGGACATCAGCAACACAAAATCCTCCGACTTTAATTTTCCTAACCATCTGCTGTTAAAGACGAGCTTGGTTTTCTCTGAATCAAGGACTTTAAAAATCTGATCTTTATAGGTTCTAACATTCTTTTGGATTTCTTCTTCACTGAGAGGCTTGCGTTTTTCAGTTTTCCCCGTTGGATCTCCAATACGACCTGTGAAATCACCAACAATAAAAAAAACTTCATGTCCAAGACATTGAAAATCACGCATCTTTCTTAAGAGCACTGTGTGGCCTAGATGCAAATCCGGGGCAGTCGGGTCAAAGCCGGCTTTGATAACGAGAGGTTTCTTCACCTGAAGAGATCGCTCAATCTTTTTGGCGAGTTCGGCTTCTGAAATGATCTCCACCGTCCCGCGGCGGATGATATCGAGTTGTTCTTGGACTGTTTTGTTGGTCATTAGAAATGGTAGGGGCGGGGTTACCCCGCCCCTACATCTGGGCAGGCACAGGGGGCCTCTGCCCCTATCTCGTTCCCTTCATACTCAACCCAATCTGCCGCTTTTCCTCGTCCACGCGAATCACCCGAACATGAACGACCTCTCCTGGTTTGAAACGCTGTTCCATCGGGCCTGATCCCTCCGCTTCAGAGATGTGAACTAAACCCTCTAACTCCGGTTCCATCTCCACAAAAACCCCGAACGCCGCCAGTTTGGTGATTTTTCCCTCCAGCGCCGTTCCAACAGGATAACGGGCCGTTAAATCGGGCCATGGGTCCAGAGACGACTGTTTGATTCCCAGAGAGATCTTCTGATTCACGCCGTCGGTTGATAACACCACCGCTTCGACTTTCTGCCCCTTTTTTAAGACTTCTCCGGGATGGTTCAAACGGCGCGTCCAGGACATATCCGAGATATGAACTAACCCATCAATTCCTTCCTCTACTTCGATGAAGGCGCCGTAGTCGGTAATATTCCGGACTTTTCCTTTAATTCTCGTCCCTGGTGGATATTTCTGGTCAACCTTCAGCCATGGGTTTTCAGCCGCTTGGCGGACGCCGAGCGCCATTTTCTGGCTCTCCGGGTCAATGCTCAGAACCACCGCCTCCACCGCGTCGCCGACTTTCAAGACCTCGCTGGGGTGATTGACCCGTTTGGTCCAGGAAAGTTCGGAAACGTGCACGAGCGCCTCGATTCCTTTCTCCATCTCGACGAAAGCGCCATAGGAAACTATATTGACGACTTTTCCCTGGATTCTTGTTCCCACCGTGTATTTTTCAGCCGCATGGGTCCATGGATTCTTTGTTTTCTGTTTTAACCCGAGCGAGATCTTCATATTCTCTTTGTCGAAATCGAGAATGACCACTTCGATTTTGTCGCCGATGGAAACGAGTTCACTGGGATGATTGATTCGTCCCCAGCTCATATCGGTGATGTGAAGAAGCCCGTCAACCCCTCCAAGATCAACAAAAACGCCGAAGTCAGTCACGTTCTTGACGATTCCTTCCCAGCTCTGCCCTGATTTCAGCTCTCCCAGAATTTTCGTTTTCTTCTCTTCCATCTCCTTGACTAACGCGTCCCTCCGGGAGAGGACAATATTCTTCCGGCTTCGGTTAATTTTAAGGATCTTGAACTCCATCGTCTGCCCCACAAACTGGTCAAGGTTTGTGAACCCTTTGATCGCCACCAGTGAAGCCGGCAGGAACGCTTCGACGCCGACATCCACCGTCAGTCCTCCCTTGACTTTCTTGACGACCGTTCCCTTGATGATATCTTCTTCTTTATACTTGTTAACGATATGCGTCCAGCCCATGTCCCTGTCCGCTTTCCGTTTTGAGAGAATCAGGAGGCCGTCTTTGGTATCCTTGGATTCGAGCAGAACTTCGACCATTTGGCCCACTTGAAGAGCTTTTGGATTCTCAAATTCCGAGAGAGCGATCACTCCTTCCGCTTTATATCCAATGTCCACAAACAAATCCCGAGAATTGATGCTGACAATCTTTCCCTGAACAATTTCTCCTTCGGTAACGTCGTGGATCGTCTCGTTATACAACTGCGCTAAATCTTTATCCTGATCCTCTATTTTTTCCTTTTCAACCTCTGTTGTCATTTCTTGAACTTCCTCCTTAGTATATTTCTAGCGCTGGATCCGCTCTCCGCCTGAGGCGGATCCGCCTTTGGCGGAGTCTTTTCCTGCAGATCCTTTAGCGCTCGCATCACCCGCTGTGTCAGCAGGCGATATCGTTCCTTCGCTGGAGCCTCCACCGCTATCGTTTCAGGATAGATGGGATCTCCAAAAATAATTTTAACCGGATGAGAGCGAATTCCCCGGCTTCCCTTTGGAAGCACTTTGTAGCTCCCTGCAATGTACACCGGCAGGACCGGCGCCTGCCCTTTAATCGCCAGAAATCCAATTCCTACTCCGACCGCCTCCGAGATTTTCCCATCAGGGCTCCTGGTCCCCTCCGGAAACAAACAGACCACTCTTTTCTTCCTAAGCTGGCCGAGGATGGCTTTTAAAGCGGTTAAGTCCGCCTGCCGACGGGTAATCGGGATGGTCGCGAAAACCCTCATAAAAGCGTTCAACAGCCAATGATTAAAAAGATCGTCCCGCGCGATGAAGTAAACCCTGCGTGGAGCCGCCACGCCAATACAAGGAATATCTATGTAACTGGCATGATTAGGCGCTACAATCACTCCCGTCCCTTTTGGGAATTTTTCAACATTCTCCACCTCAAACCGCGCCCATACCTTTAAAAAAAGCCAAACCACCCCTTTGCAAAACAGATATAAACTATTAGAGAACATAAAAAATAGGGTTCAGAGTTCAGGGTTCAGGGTTCAGAAAAACAAGCCACCATTTACAGTTTTTCACGTTTGGCTTGTAATTTCTCTAAATCTTGAAGCAATCGCTCTTCGTCTCCCTTTTCGATGAACGTCCGTAACCGCTCCAATCCTGAATTAAAACCTTTTAACCCTTTAATGACCGCTTTCTTATTAGCCATCAAAATGTCCCGCCACATGACGGGATCGCTGGCGGCGACGCGGGTCGCGTCTCTAAAACCGGAAGCGACAAACGATTCATCCCCGTTTTGAAGAGACGCCACCAATGAAAACGCCGCCAGATGAGGAATATGGCTCGTCCGCGCCAAGATCAAATCATGGTCATTGGGGGAGAGAACTCTCACCTCAATCCCCAATCCCTCCCACAAGTCCCGAATTTTCCGGAAAGCGCGCGGGTTGGTTTTTGGAGTCGTCGTCAGTACCGTGATTGTTTTGTCAAAGAGATCCGCGCGGGCGTTCTCCACGCCTGTTTTCTCAGAGCCGGCTAAGGGGTGCCCTCCGATGAAGAAAATTCCTTTCGGGAGAATTTTCTCAATACTGCCGATCATTTCGGCTTTGGCGCTGCCAACGTCGGTGATGACCGTTCCTGGCTTTACCAGGGGGACAATGCTTTTAACCTGCTCGACAATAGAACCAACCGGGGTCGCGATGATGACAACTTCGCTCCTGCCGATCCCCTCCGCCAAATCCGTGGTTACTTCGTCAACGGATTTGGAATCGAGCGCCTTCTCCAGGGATGATTTTCTTCGGACCACACCGGCGACTTTATCGGCGATTTTTTTCTGACGGATCCGAAGCCCCAATGAACCTCCGATCAGACCGATACCAATAATCGTGATTCTGCGAAATAAGGCGTTCATGTTTTGTTTGCCGGTTAACTGGCTAACCGACTATATTTCCCGTCCCACCGCGTGCGCCACTTTACGCGCGTCTTCCATCAACTGAAGGAACTTTTTAGGAAGCAACGACTGCGGCCCGTCGGAAAGAGCCTCTTCGGGATTGGGATGCACTTCAATCATTAACCCATCCGCCCCCACCGCGACCGCTCCCTTGGCCAGAGGCGCAACCCACGACCAAGAGCCTGTTCCATGGCTTGGATCCACAATGATCGGCAGATGGCTCCATTGCTTGACGACCGGGACCGCGTTCAAATCCATCGTATTCCTTGTGGCGTCTTCAAAGGTTCGAATCCCTCTCTCGCACAAGACAATATTCAGGTTTCCGTTGGAGGCAATATACTCCGCCGACAAAAGCCACTCTTTGACCGTGGAAGCAAGTCCTCTCTTCAGAAGAACCGGCTTTTTGGAAAGGCCGACCTCTTTTAAGAGGTTAAAATTCTGCATGTTTCTTGCCCCGATCTGCAGCATATCAGAATACCGCTCGACCAATTGGACGTCGCGGGTATCCATCACTTCCGTAACGACCAGAAGCCCCAGATCATCAGCAACGCTCCGCAGGTATTTTAATCCCTCTTCCCCCAGCCCCTGAAAATTATACGGAGAAGTCCGAGGTTTGAAAGCGCCCCCCCTTAAGAAACTCGCCCCCGCTTTCTTGACCACCTTCCCCACGTTGACCAGCATCGGCTTATTTTCAACCGAACAGGGGCCGGCCATCACCACCAGTTTTTTACCGCCGATTTTGACGCCGTTGGGGAACGAAACAATCGTGTCCTCGTTTTTGAACTCGCGGGATACCAACTTGTACGGTTTTAAAATCGGCATCACCTTTTCAACCCCCGGAAAAACCTCCAGCGGCTGAACTCTCAGTTTATCCTCAGGACCTATCACGCCGATAATCGTTCTCTCGACCCCTTTTGAAACTTGCGGTTTTAAACCAAGGGCATTTACTCTCTCAACAATGTGGTCTATTTGTTTTTGTGTCGCGTCCGATTTCAAAACAATAATCATGG
>CAYJQR010000049.1:0-13696 GCA_964372345.1 uncultured Planctomycetia bacterium
TGACAACTGGAATGGGAGGTTGCTGAGGGGTCTGGGCACTTACCGGAAATGGTTCTGCAACTCCACCCAGTTTTTCTCCAAAACGCCATCCAACGAGCTGGAGATCAAAAATATTCACCACTCCATCATTATTTATATCTGTAGGGATATTGGGGCCCTTGGCACCAAAATCGGATGCCACCTTCGTAAGATCAAAGATATTGATTGTTTCAGATTCTCCGTTACTACTTCGGACAACATTCGCCCGAGCAAAACCTGTCTCTTCTAAAAGAGCATCTCGCTTGTCCGGATCGAATGAACCATTTTTAGTACCCAATTCGGGTAATTTCTTCGTATCTGGAACCTCCACCACTGCCCAACTGTTACTCCCTATCACAACAAAGATGAAACTTGTCATCATTCCCAATAGAAATTTTCTCATTTTCTTAGTCTCCTTTTAAAAAAATAGCCGAATTCCCCCTTTTTGTGGAAACCCGGCTTCTTTTAACTTAGAATAAGTATACCCTACTACCCCCCCCCCACTGTCAAGGGCGAGGCGTAAAATTTTAACTCTTTTTAAAATAATATGTTATGAATATTAATTATTAATTCTGTGATTGGTAGCACTGTCACTGCGTAACGCGAGTCATTAAGTTCTCAAATCGTTTTTTGTCCAGAACTCGGTAGATTGAAAAATCTTTATCCATGGAAAAAACTTTCCGAATGCTTAGACTCTCAGCGACGATGAGTAAGGTAGCATCCGCAAAGTCCATCGAGAGATTAGAATATTGATTCTGTAGTTCGATGATTCTGGATAAATGGTTCTTCTCTAGCTCAAAGACCTCAATGCCCCCCAAGCCAATCCATTTGAGAAAATCTAATTGGGCTTGAAGATGGACGTGTGTTTTAAGGATATAAGCGACATCGGTGATGATGGGCCATGTCGTGATGAGTCCTCCATGAGTGTCCTGACGATATCTCTCAAGACTCTGTTTCGATCTTTGATGGTATTGATCCGACTGATCAAACAGGGCAATCAGAGGACCGGCATCAACCAGAGCGATGTTTTGCACCAAGACCCTCTTTCAAATATTGCTTTCTATTAATTGATAAATCTCTCTTGCCACTGTTGTATCGGCCAAATAGTTCTTGTTCTGTCTTCAGGAAGGACTGATTTGGGAAGTGTCTTTGGTAATATTCAAGGATACTCTTAGTGATAATCTCCGACATGGCGAGATGTTCTGTCTGGCTCAACTGGGTCAAGACCTCCTTCACATGGGAGTTACATCGGGCACTGAGAAGTTCTTTCTTTTCATTCTTTGATTTGGCAAGACTCATTGCCATCACCCCTTGTACTACAAAGTGTAGTACATCCAAGGCTGTTTGTCAAGTCTTTCTTAAATGGGGGACTAGTTAGGTAATCATGCCGCTTCTCTTTGAATTTCCCACCCCGGAAAAACCAGAACAGATGGGTGGCACTGTAGAGCTCTGGCTAGCACCTTAGCTCTTTCTATACCCAGACTGATTCGATCATTTTCTATACCAGAGATTGTCGCCTGAGGGATATTCGTTAATTCTGCCAATTCATTCTGGCTTAATTCCTGAAGCTCTCTGATGATCCTGACCGATTCTCCTACAGAGACATCCACATTTTTCTTAGCCGGTCTATAGTCCTTCATTTTATTTTCTCCTGTAATCATGAGAGGTAATATCAATAACCTTGACATAGACCTCTTGCCTTTCTATTCTGTAGATCACGCGATACCATCCACTCAATCTCGAAGACCTACACCCTTTCCATACCCCTGCCAGAGCTTCATCGTGAAATCCTTTGACACACCTTAATCCTTCAGGGCCTGATATATTGACAATATCTTTCCATTTCTCGTATCTCTTTAAAATATCCATAGATAATCTGTGTAGTTCTTTCTCCAGATCTCTGTGCTCATAAACCATCCACATATTATATTTATACTATACTATTTTAGCTATGTCAAGGACTAATGCCTGAATTGGATGTACTCACGTTTTGGTATGATTGAAATAGTGTGTTAGTCTTTGATAAGTCAAGTAAAAATAGTAATAAAGTAAGGAAGTAAAACTAACTAGTCTGTAAGGCCGTGGGGAGAGATTAAGAAGAAGACAAAAAATCTAAGAATTTGACAAATCCATAAATTATGGTATTCTTGTATTGGTGAAGGAAAGGAGGAGATTCGCCGATGGTGACACTCATTCGACAAAATTATCAAATGACTCTGCCCGCTTCCATCCGCAGGCAATTAGGTCTTAAAATTGGTGACGTCATAGAAGCAGTCGTCAAGGAAAATCAGATCATTTTAACCCCAAAGAAGACGATTGATGCCGATCAGGCTTATTTTTGGACAAAAGAGTGGCAAGAGGGAGAACACCAAGCCAGTGAAGACATCCGTAAGGGACGAGTGAAAAAATTTAAGACGATGAAATCGCTCATTGAGGAACTGGAACAGTGATCTTGGTTCGAACAGAACGATTTAAGAAAGCCTATCGCTACATGGCTTCAGAAATTCAACAGCGTATTAAAGAAAAACTTTTGTTATTAGAATCAAATCCACGCCATCCTTCTTTACAAGTGAAGAAAATACAGGGGATTTCTAATATCTATGAAGCACGAATTTCATTAAACTACCGAGTGACGTTCCAAATATCTGGCAATGAAATGATTCTTCGCAATATCGGACCCCATGATTCTACCTTAAAATCGCCTTGAAAACCCTCCATCTGCTAAAATAGTAACTATCATGAAAGAAGGTCTCTTGAGCCATTTGTCAACGCATAACCCTCTTAACTCCTCCAATTTCTATTGGGCCATGCGGATTCTGCCCAACGAGAAACGCCAGGCGATATTTGCCTTTTACCAGTTCTGCCGGGCGGTGGATGATGCGGTGGATCTGGCAAAAAGTCATGGAAATGCTCAGGCTGAAATGACTAGGTGGAAAAGAGAGGTTGCCCTTTGTTATGAGAATGAACCTAGGAATCCTATTGCGGTCACTCTCAAAAAACTAATCCAGCAATACCAAATCCCACGACAAGATATTGAGGATTTGCTGGTAGGTGTTGAAATGGACTTAGTCCCTCAACGCTTCGCCAATTTTAATGAACTCGAACAATACTGTTACCGAGTTGCTTCAGTGGTGGGGTTAGTCTCCATCCGAATCTTTGGATGTCAGCACCCCGATAGCCAGCAATACGCGATTTATCTGGGGAAAGCTCTGCAATTGATTAATATTCTGCGAGACCTTAAACAAGATGTTGAACAAGGAAGAATTTATCTTCCTCAAAAAGAGCTGGCTCGATTCGGCTATTCAGAGCAGGATCTCAAAGAGGAAGTCTATAACGATGCGTTCGTCCAACTCATGCAGTTTCAATGTCATCGAGCCAGAGCCTTTCTGGAACAGGCTGAGGTTCGGATGCCCAAGAAAGATTGTCGCAATCTCTTCCCGGCACAGATCATGGGAAAGATTTATCAAAGAATTCTCGATCGGATTGAGAAGAATCGCTATAATGTCTTTGATCAGCGGATCACGGTGCCTCTGGGTGAAAAACTACTGATTGCAATGAAATATCGTTTCTTTGTATAAATTTTGCTCAGCAAAAAATTTTATTATCTATGCATCCATCTCCTACTCACGTCATCGTCATCGGTGGAGGTTTTGCTGGCTTGACCGCCGCGGTCGCTTTGACTCAAAGAGGAAAAAAAGTGACCCTTCTGGAGCGCCGTAACGCCTTGGGGGGACGCGCCCGTTCATTCCCGCCTAGATTCGGCGAGGCTGGTCCTTACGACGCGGGGAGTGAGCGCGTTGACAACGGACAGCATGTGTTCTTGGGATGCTATCGAAATACTCTGCAGTTTTTAAAAACAATCGGCGCGCGGGATCACCTCACCTTCCAAAAAACTCTGCGTCTGAAATTCCGCCAGCGGGGCGGGATTGAATCTTCACTCCGCTGTCCCCGTCTTCCATCGCCCTGGCATTTACTGCTGGGGCTCTGGAATTTTCATCGGCTTCGGTTCCGCGACAAATGGAACGTTTGGAAAGTAGCTCGCGCCATTCGAAAACCTCGTAAGCTAGGAACCCCTAACTCTCTTACAGTCACAGAATGGCTCATCCAGCTGGATCAATCGCCTCTGGCGAGAGAATCTCTCTGGAACCCGATGGTCATCGCCGCGCTGAATGAATCGCCTGACCGTGCCGCGGCCGATTCTTTCTTGAAAGTTCTGCGCGAAACCTTTGCCAGTCCCGACGACGGCAGAATCGGGCTTGCCACAGGAGGTCTCTCACAGCTTTATGCCGAGCCAGCGTACCGATGGCTGAGAGAGCGCCATGCTGAAGTTCGACTCAATGCCAACGTCGAGGCCATCGAATGCCAGGGAAATGAGGTGACCGAACTGGTATTGACTAACGGTGAGCGGCTGACCGCAGATTTCTACGTCAGCGCCATCCCTCCAAGAGACCTTTTGTCAATTCTCCCTGAACGAATGATTCAATCAGACTCCGCTCTTGGGAATCTTCACCTGCTGAAAGCGTCTCCAATCCTCTCGATTAATCTATGGCTGGATCGTTCTTTATTTAAAGAACCATTCGTGGGACTCTTAGGAACAAAGGTGCAGTGGGTGTTTAATAAAAATAATTTTTATTCCTGCATCATCAGTGCCGCGTACGAATTCCTCGACCACACTAATGAATCTTTAGTGGACATTGCTTTGAAAGAATTGCGGGATTGTTTCCCTGAAGCTAGGGGATTTAACCTTGTGAAAAGTCAAGTGATCCGCGAACCGCACGCGGTTCTTTCTTCGTCGCCTGAAATTGAAAAGCTGCGCCCGCCGGCTAAAACTTTCTTAGAAAACCTCATCCTGGCGGGCGACTGGGTCCAGACTGGGTTGCCGGCAACGATCGAAAGCGCGGTGTTGAGTGGGTATCAGGCGGCGGAGCGGATATCTGCTTCTCAGTAGGAGCGCCCCCTCGGCTTCGCCGCTACTATTTATGGTATAATAGATTATATGATAAAGAACCCAAAAGCATTCATCTCTTTTTCGGAAGCTCGGCGACAGAAAGATTTAAAACATCTTACCTACCGTCAAAGCGCCCGTCTGACCGAGGCAATGCTCTCTTCCGTCCTTCTCCGCAAGATGAATTTCAAAGATGATGATCACCCGATTGCGCTCTTTAAGCAAGTCCAGCTAAAGAAAAAATCCCGCTAATGACCACCACACTGGATAAAGTTTCTAAAAAAATTCTAACCTTGCTTGAAAAACATCAATTTGACTATTTGATTATTGGCGGCTTAGCTGTTTCTGTCATTGGCGAAGCCAGAATGACGATGGATCTGGATATCCTTATTTTTATTGAAAAATCAGAAACAGAGCAGCTCCTGAAGCTTGCGCGCGCCAAGGGGTTTGGATTTGACAGAAAAGCTTTTGACGAAGATTTCACTCTCCGCGGCATTTTCAAACTCACCTGTGATGATTTTCATGTTGATTTCATCTGCGGAGCCATGCCGTTTGAACTGGAAGCCCTAAAGCGGAAACAATTCATTTCTCTTTATGGGATGAGAATTCCGTTCCCAACACCGGAGGATCTGATTCTCTTTAAACTCATTCCTGGCAGAGAGAAAGATCTTTTCGATATCCAGGGGATATTCCTTCGTCACAAAGAAAAATTGGACTTGGCTTACTTGCGCAAGTGGGCTGTGGTGATTTCGGAAGATTTGCAAGACCACAGAATTTCCAAACGATTGGAAGAATTGATCAAAGCCCCGGCATAACCACGGTCTCTCTTGGAGTCTATTCTTCTACAAATCTTGTTCTATATTAGAAACGTCCGGCGCCGTTTCTGACGTAGACACGGATTCGACCGCCTCTTTATGAGTCGCTAACAGTTGCCGCAACCGCACAAAAGCCCGCATAATGGCGATATTGACCTGAATGGCACGCTCACTATTAAGCACCGTCGCCAGCATGGCAACCACTTGTTCAGCAAAGACATACGGATGGTATCCCCCCAGGTGTTTTCGAGAAGGTATCGCATTCTGCGATACCAGTGATTCAATTAGGGAAACGTTTGATGTTTCGTTTTACCTGTTCTCTGAGCCTGATCGGCTTGACCCCATACAGTATTGCCAGCTCTTTATCAAGCATCACCTTATGTCCTCGAATGAACAAGATCTTTTGTTCTATTACCTCCTGTTGGATCAGTTCTTTCATCAAAAAACCCTCCTTTTACTTATACAGACGCGCCGAGGAAGGATTTCCTTGCAAAGAATTTTAGGGAAATTAGCGGTAAAGCACGTTTAATGCTAGAATAGCTCCAATGAGAATTGTGTCGCTTCTTCCCAGTAACACCGAGCTCGCCTGCGCGCTCGGGCTGGCGGACCAAATCGTCGGCGTCTCCCACGAATGTGATTATCCGCCGGAGATCGCGAAACGCCCTGTCCTTACCTCCAGTAATATCCCGAAAAATCTGACCACCGAGCAGATTCACGAACAGGTTTCTAAAGAAGTAAAAAACAGCCATGCCCTGTATCACATCAACCAATCTTTGCTGGAATCGCTCCGGCCGGATTTGATCTTGACCCAGGCCAAGTGCGAAGTCTGCGCCGTGGACTACGATGAAGTCGAAGCGGCGGCGGCGAAACTCCTGCTCCCGCATCCAAAAATTCTTTCGTTTCAACCTGACTCTTTGGAAGATCTATTTGAAGACCTGCGAAAAATCGCCATCGCGACCGGACGGCAGCAGGAAGCGGAAACAGTCATCACTCAATGGAAACAGAGAATTGAGAAAATCCAAGTTGTCCGCTTCACAAAAGAATATCCGCGAGTTTTATTGCTGGAATGGCTCAAACCGCTGATGGCGGCCGGGAGCTGGAGCCCGCAACTGGTCAAACTGGCCGGAGGAGAACACAGTCTTAATCCCGGCCCCGGGAAAGCCAAGAAAATCAGATGGGACGAAATTCGTGATTACGATCCTGAGGTTTTGGTTCTGATTCCTTGCGGGTTCACGATTAAAGAGACTCTGCGGGATTTACCCCTGGTCACTTCTCTAGCCGGCTGGAACACCTTATCCGCTGTCCGGAACCGGCGCTCGTTTGTCGTGGACGGCTCCAGCTATTTCAACCGCCCTGGCCCGCGGCTAATTGACAGCTTGGAAATTTTGGCCGGCTTACTGCACCCGGCCTCTTTTCAAATTCCACCGATTAAGAATGCCGTTCTTTCGCTAAGCTAAAAATAGTTGTGGATAACCCCCGCAGCTTCGGTTGGCGAAGCTAACCGGCGGGGGTGGATAACCCCCGCGTCCCTAATTTTATCTATCTTGAATCACTTCTGAGTATCACTAACTTCAACAACAGATTCTCCCGAATCTATTAATCTTATGACGGCAGGGAGAGCTTCCTTTAGTATTTTCTTTAGGTAAGCATTTGAGGTATTTCCACAGGTAACCCAGACGACTTGAGGCGACACACCCTGTTGCTCAACTAGAGTCATGAAATCACTGTCTTTGGTCATTACCACAGCTTTGGCTTGTCGAGCTGCTTTATAAATTTCTTCGTCTTTTGCTTGCAGTAATCCAAGATCACGAATAGCGCGGGCTTCGATTTTGAAATTTTCTGCAATCCAAGAAGCTAAAGACGGAGAAAACTGTGCATCAATCCAAAGAATCAAGCTGCCACCACTGGATGGTCAAGTCGTCGCGTCACAAAACGGAGGCAAGCATGAATGTCGGAGAGTTGGAGATCAGGAAATTCCTTGAGAATTTGTTGAGGTGTCAAGCCATTTGCCAAGAGCTCTAGAACATCTGTGACACGAATGCGAGTACCACGAATACACGGCCTTCCGCCGCACTGCTTAGGATCAACCGTAATTCTCTTAGCAAGATAAGTCATTCCGCTTACCCTCCTTATTATCTAATTATTATCTAATTATATCATATTTTTTTGTTTAGTGTGCCCGGTGTAAGAATAACCCCCGCGTACCTAGGGGCCGGAAAGAGACAGGAACTTTTTTGGATTGAATTTTCCGTCCCAATGCGTATATAATAAGCCGCTTGTTATTGATTGAAGCGATGCCATCATTACTTGACAAAATCCATGATCCAAAAGATCTTCGCGCTCTGCCGGCGGGGCAACTGACTCAATTAGCTCAGGAACTGCGAGAAGAGATTATCCGAACGGTTTCCCAGGTTGGGGGGCACTTTGGCGGGCCGCTGGGGGCTGTTGAGCTGGTCGTTGCCCTTCATTACGCCTTCAATACCCCTAAAGATAAGCTGGTCTGGGACGTCGGCTACCAGGCGTACGCTCACAAAATTCTCACCGGCCGGCGGGACCGGTTCCATACTCTTCGCCAGTTTGGCGGGATCAGCGGCTTTCCTCACAAAGATGAAAGCCCCTACGATCTCTTCACGATCGGCCACGGCGCTACCTCTATATCAACCGCCCTGGGGCTGGTCAATGCCCGTGATCTTCTGGGAGAATCGTATAAGGTAGTCGCGATCATCGGAGACGGTTCTATCCAGGCAGGGATGGCGCTGGAGGCGTTGAATCACGCCGGATATCTCAAGAAAGACATCCTGATTATCTTGAACGACAACAAAATGGCCATTGCCCCCAATGTGGGAGCCCTGACCCGTTCCTTAAACCGTATTCTCACCGACCCTCTCTATAACCGTGTCCGTAAAGAGATGGAACGCCGATTGGCTCGGATTCCCCATTTTGGGTTCCGGCTGGTGAGAGCGGCGAAACGAATCGAGGAGAGTTTAAAAAACCTCTTAGTCCCCGGGATTCTCTTTGAAGAATTCGGCCTCCGTTACTTTGGCCCGGTGGATGGGCACGATATCAACGCGCTCCTGACGACTTTCCAAAAACTGAAACCGATTAAAGGACCCCTTCTCCTGCATGTGCTGACAACGAAAGGGAAAGGGTATCCGTTGGCCGAGCAGCACCCTTGGAAGTTCCACGGAGTGACCCCGTTTGAACTCTCGACGGGAGAATTTATTAAAAAATCGTCCCAAGAGACCTTCACGCAGCGGTTCGGCAAAACATTGATCTCCCTTGCAAAAGAGGATCCTAAAATCGTGGCGATTACCGCCGCCATGCCGGATGGGACAGGATTAGTGGAGTTCTCTCAAGCTTTCCCGGACCGGTTCTATGACGTCGGAATGGCGGAGCAGCATGCCGTGGCCCTGGCGGCGGGGTTAGCCAAAGGAGGAGCCAAACCGGTCGCTGCCATCTATTCCACATTCTTACAGCGCGGCTATGACCAGGTGATTCATGACGTCTGCCTGCAGAATCTGCCGGTCATTTTCTGCATGGACAGAGCCGGGCTCGTGGGTGAAGACGGCGTCACTCACCACGGAGTCTTCGATATCTCTTATCTGGGAGTACTCCCGAACATGACTATTTTGGCTCCACGGGATCTGGATGAATTAGAGATGATGCTCCGGTTCGCGATGAACCACACGGGTCCGATCGCAATCCGTTATCCGCGCGGCGGAGTTCCCTCTGCCCCAAAATCCGTGACAGAATTTATGGCTCATCTGCCCCATCCCCCTCTTCACTTTAGTAAATCCGAATGGATCCGCCCGGGGCGGGACCTCGCGATCATCGCCGCGGGAACGATGACCTACACGGCGCTGGAAGCCGCGTTTTTATTAGAGCGCGAATCCATTGACGCGGCGGTCATCAATGCCCGGTTTTTGAAACCGTTTGACTCGGAACTCTTGGATCTGTTATCGAGCCGCTATCGTTACGTTGTCACTCTTGAAGAAGGGGCCGTCCGCGGCGGCTTTGGCTCAACGATTCTCTCAACGCTCCGCGCGAAAGGAAATTCTTCCGTTCATTTTCTCCCGCTCGGCCTGCCGGATCAATTCTTCCAGCATGGGAAAAGGGAACTGCTCTTGGAGCAGGCGGAACTTTCTCCTCAGAAAGTTTTTACTCAAATCAAACAATTCTTAGGCCAGGAAGGGGTCGTTTCATGGGAGAGAATCGCTCAGTAACCCTGGAAAGAGGGGTTGTCGAAACTCTCTCTTCCGCTCAGCATTATTTACTTTCCCTACAGCACCCCAGCGGCTACTGGTGCGGGGAGCTCGAGGCGGATACTACCCTTGAATCGGATACCCTGAAACTCGATTTTTTTCTGGGACGGCAAACCGATGAACGGGATCAGAAGTTAACGGCTTACCTCCTCTCTAAACAGCTTCCCGACGGGGGATGGAACATTTTCGCCGACGGCCCCGCGGAACTGAACGCGACCGTTAAGGCCTATTTCGCCTTAAAACTAACGGGGCGCTCCCCGCACGCCCCTTACATGCAGAAAACGGCCGAGACCGCCCGCCGTCTCGGCGGTCTTGAACGGATCAACAGTTTTGAAAAAACTCACCTTGCTGTTTTCGGGCTTTATCCCTGGAGTGAAATCCCGGCCCTCCCTCCTGAAATCGTTCTCTTACCCAACTGGTTTCCTTTTAATATCTACGAGGTCTCAGCCTGGACCAGAACAATTCTAGTCCCCCTTTCTATTATTTATGCCACACGCCCCTCCTGCGCGGCCGTTTCACCTGATTTCCTAGATGAACTGTGGTCAACACCTCAACGGAAATCTATCCCGACCATTTCTCCAAATTCACTCGGAGGGAAACTGTGGCGAAACTTTTTCCTGGGGCTTAATTCCATTTTGAAGCTTCTGGAACACTCCCCATGGAAACCGCTTCGCGCTTATTCACTGCAGCGCGCCAAAAACTGGATCTTAGAACGGCTCGCCGATTCCGATGGGCTCGGGGCTATTTATCCCGCGATGATCAATGTCGTCATCGCGCTCAAAGGGCTCGGCTATGAAGATGGCAACCCTGTTTTTGAAGAAGCGATCCGCCAAGTACACAACCTGGAGATTAAAGAAAAAGAGACGATCCGTGTCCAACCCTGTTTCTCACCGGTCTGGGATACGGCGCTGGCGCTGTATGCTCTTTCCCCTCACCCAGCCCTCTCCCCCAATGGGGGAGAGGGGAAGGGTGAGGGGGACTTGTCCATCCAGAGAGCCATCGCTTGGCTATTATCCAAAGAAGTGCGCGTGGCGGGAGATTGGCAGATCAAAAATCCCCATCCAACTCCTTCAGGATGGTTTTTCCAATTCCGAAACGCTCCTTATCCCGACGTGGACGACGCCGCCATGGTTTTATTGGCCCTTCTCTCCTGCGGTCTTGACGCCGATCACCCAGCCGTTTCTCGAGGAACCAACTGGATTCTCAGTATGCAGAATCCAGACGGCGGCTGGAGTTCCTTTGATAAAGACAACACCTGTATCCCACTGACTTTCTTTCCGTTCGCAGATCACAACGCCATGCTCGACCCCAGTGCCTGCGATATTACCGGGAGAGTACTGGAGTTGTTTGGACGGCTAGGATACAAAACCGGCCATCCCGTGGTGAATCGAGCGATCCAGTTTTTACTGGATCGTCAGGAGCCGGACGGTTCCTGGTTTGGCCGATGGGGAGTTAATTACATTTACGGAACTTGTTTCGCTCTGAGAGGATTGCGAACTGTTGGGGTTGATTTGAATCAGGAGCGTTTTCAGAGAACCGCTGACTGGATCCGCCAATGCCAGAATATGGATGGCGGGTGGGGAGAAAGTTGTTATTCTTACGACGATCCCTCTACAAAAGGGAAAGGGCCCAGTACCGCCAGTCAAACCGCGTGGGCTTTGATGGCATTGATGGCGGCCGGTGATTTTCAGACTGCCGAATTCCAGCAAGGCATTCAGTACCTGGTGAACAGCCAGCTCCCCGATGGGTCGTGGAAGGAAGATTTTTTTACAGGAACTGGATTCCCAAGGGTTTTTTATTTAAAATACCATTTGTACGCGATTTATTTTCCTTTAATCTGTTTGAAAGAAATCTTGGAAATGACAAATGTCGAATGACAAATTCCAAGTCCAAATCCATTGTTTTGTTATTTGGTATTTGTGATTTGTTATTCATTTGTCATTTGTGCTTTGACATTTGTCATTAACTAGCGCGGTTTAAGGAGAAACCATGTCATCCCCGGCTGGAATGCAATGGGCTGTTCTGAAACATATCACCGCCCAAAAGTTCATGAAGAGAGAGAAGTTCCCATTGGTCATGATGCTAGAGCCTCTTTTTGTCTGCAATCTGGAATGCGCCGGTTGCGGTAAAATCCAATACCCGACCGAAATCCTGCGCAAACGGCTAACGCCGGAAGAGTGCTGGGAATCGGCGCGGGAATGCGGGGCGCCGATTGTTTCGATCGCTGGGGGCGAACCGCTTATCCATTCAGAGATCGGCCGGATCGTTGAAGGGTTGATTGAGCGTGGGAAATACATCTATCTTTGCACCAACGCGATTCTGTTAGAGAAAAACATCCACCGCTTTAAGCCTTCCTCTCACCTCGTCTTCAGCATTCATCTGGACGGCAACGAAAAAACGCACGATAGAATGGTTTGCAAAGAGGGAATCTATAAAACGGCGGTCGCCGCCCTTAAACTGGCTAAATCGAAAGGGTTTCTGGTGATGACCAACTCCACAATTTTTCAGGGAGAAGATTCGCAAGAGTTTCGCGAATTTTTCGACACCGTGACTTCCATGGGGATTGACGGCATGATGATCTCTCCCGGCTACGCTTATGAAAAAGCCCCTCAGCAGGATCTATTTCTCAAGCGGGAAGAGACAAAAAAGTGGTTTAAAGAAACGATTAAAGACTGGCGCCAGAAAGGGTGGCCGTTCAATCATAGTCCCTTCTATCTCGATTTCCTGGAAGGGAAACGGGATTACGACTGTACTCCCTGGGGGAATCCCCTGCGGAATGTTTTCGGATGGCAAAGGCCCTGTTACCTGATGGCGGAAGGGGGTTACGCGAAGACGTACCACGAACTGCTCAAGACAACCGACTGGAGCCAATACGGACAGAAATCAGGCAACCCCAAATGCGCTAACTGCATGGTTCACGTCGGCTATGAGCCGACCGCTGTTTTGGACGCTTTCTCAAACTCCAAGAAGTTTGGTGAAATGGTGATTGATTTTTTGACCACCCAAAAAGCAAAGAGAATCAATCGCGTCCCGAGAGAAACGGAAATCTCTCTGCAACCTGAACCTGCTATCGTCGGATAGCCATGCCCTATGGCGCAATTACTTCGCTTATTCGTCGGCGTTTTGCAAGAGCAGGAAATCCTTTTCTACAGCGGCGTCCCCTGCTCCATTCTGGCGCCGATGATTAGCGACTTAGAGGCAAATCCCGATTTAATTTATCTGCCGGCGACGCGCGAAGATCTGGCGGTCGGAATGGCTGCCGGAGCGTATCTGGCGGGGAAAACCCCGGCGGTCCTCATGCAAAATTCCGGACTCGGTTATTCCCTCAACGCGCTCACGTCGCTCAATTTGATTTTTAAAATTCCTCTTCTCTTAGTCGTCGGCTTTCGGGGCGCTAAGCCCGGCGACGCCCCGGAACACTGGGTGATGGGGCGCTCGTGCGCGAAATTACTGGACGCCATTGGTGTCCCCTATTGGGTACCGGAGAAGGAAACCTTGATTTCAAATGCCGAAGCGGCAATCAAGAAAATGCGCCAGGAGAAAATCCCTGTTGCGTTATTCATTAAACCGGGAGTTCTCTAGTGATGCTGTCATCCTGAGCGAAGTCCCCACCCCCACTGCTTTGTTTTGCAAAGCAAAACTGTGGGGGCTTGGCG
>CAYJQR010000050.1:0-13587 GCA_964372345.1 uncultured Planctomycetia bacterium
TGAATAATCTCTTGGGCTCTTTTACGTTTTAATGCAGAGTTAGCATCGAAACTGTACACGAAGACGTTCGTATCAATAAAACACCTAATGCTCATTCAATTCCTCTCGTGAGAATTTCAGATCCGCCTTTGCATAGTGTAACCTATCCATGAGTTTCTTGTAATGCTTGGAAATTTCCTGTTGTCCTACATAGCGATTAAGCCAGTCTCTGAAAAGCACATTCAACGATTTATTCTCACGTATCGCCTTCTCTCTAGCCCTTTTGATTAAACTTGGTTCTGCACTCAGCGTGATGTTCTGAATCATGCTAGTCACACTCCTTTTTTCTCACACTATAATAGTGTACACTATAAATGTATCAAATTCAAGCTGAAAAATTGTATAAGTCAAGTGTTGGTAGTACATGAAAAGGGGACATCTTGATAAGCTACGAACATTCCTGTTAAAAAATTGCCTCCCCACCCTTGACAAAATGGAAACCACAGGTTATACTTACCCTGCCAATATAAAATGGTTTTAAAATCAACAAAAACGACGATGACTAGGTCAAAAAAGAATATAACATTAGTACTTACAATAGGTTCCATTTTTTTACAGATGGCTTTCTCTACCTCATGGGCAGAGCTGGTCAAACAGGATCCCCTTGCCAAGATCCCTCAAGCTAACCCTGTTGTTTGGAAAGAACCTGCCTTCAACCCTGACGAAACTGGAAAAGTAACACAACCCCAGCCACCCCGTCAGCCAGACTTTGATCCCAATGGAGATCGAGCCACAGATACCTTCGATCTAGCGATTGTGGCGGCGAATTTTGGGGAAACCGCCACGCAAAAAGACTTTGATCCACGTGCAGACGTGAATGCAGATGGAATAGTCAACGTCTTCGATTTAGTTCTCCTTGGCCAGCAGGTCGGACCAAGGTACGAATTTCAAATGACCCCCAGTGAAGGAATAGGCATGGAAGGGGGTAGCAGGATAACACCCGATGGAAGAGAATTCAATGAGGTTATTTTACATCTCCAAGAGGGCTACGACTATACCGATCTCGTGGAGTTTCTCAATCAGAGTTGGTTTCGGTATACCTGGAGTAAGAACCCAGATACGCACGTTTTGGAAGTTCTACCAAATGGGGAGGAAAAACTAGTCGAAACTTTGCCAGGAAGGGGTTATCGAGTCGAAGTAGAATTTGATAATCGGATAGAACTCGAGATCTTTGTTGCCCTGATGAAATTCTCTCCTGATGAAAGAAAATTGATTACTTCTCATATGCCGATGAAACAATTAAAACAGAGGATTACTGAAGAACCCTCAGTTCTTTTGAAATTCGCACCTGAAGACCCTGCATTTAAAGATCTGGATGCCCTGTTCAATACAGTCGCTGGAGGATTTTACCTTTTTGTACTACCTGCTTTGAAAAACCTTGACCTAGAGAAAATGCAATTTTTACTCAAGGATGTAGACTTATTTCAATGGTCCTACAATGCACTAAAAGCGCGTGATTCCAAAGTAGAATCTGATGGAGCAGAAGCACTCTACTTCACTTATTATCTTGTGCCCGGATTAGCAAAGTCAGAGATGAAAAATGGGAAATTAATTCTACCAGGAGGCGCTGGTTTATGGCAGGAAATCTTGCAGGATGAATTTCTATGGCCTAATGTTAATTCAGAGAATTTTCTAGGATTCCTTACTAAAAGCAAAAATGCGATGATGATCTTTCATGCAGTCAGCGATTTACCCACAAAAGATATCCAGATACTGAGAGAGACGATCGGATTTAGCCATTCAGGCATTGACCTCATGGGAAAAGGAGAGGTAGATTGGTGGAGCTTATCCAGTTTTATCAGAAATTGGAAAGGGAATCCACAAGTGTTACAAGAGGCGTTACCCAAAATCTATAACAAAGTCCATCGTTTCCTAATCGCTTGGTCCTTTTTTAACAATCTACCGATAAAGTCTCAAGAGACTTTGGTAGCTTTTTTTGATCATCTAAGTCAGTTGGCTGACTCAAAAAAAGTGTTGAAGATTGCAACACTGGCGGAAATGAAAGCAGGAAATTGGACGAGTGCTGTTACTACTATCTTACCACCCGAAAAAGAATGGCTGGATCAAGTGCGTGCTTTTGATAGTCTCCTCGATTTACTCACCACAATATCTGTTTGGATCCCCGAAGGAAAATTAGATCCTTTATTGTTAAGTCTTTTCTCTAAGAAGGACACACACGGATATGAACAATGGATTCAAGAGGAATTCGTTCCTCTGTTGAGACAACAACTCAGGGAAAGGGTCATTTTGCCTAATGAGAACCAAGAAAAATGGCGACAAACTTGGGATCATTGGACAGAGACTGCTTCTTGGCAGGGGATTCTTCTACTCGCTTCCTTTGGAGAATTGGATCGGTTAAAGATCCAAGAAAAATATGAGAGGGCGTCTCAAATATTACAGAGACAAAAAATAGATGTTGATAATGTCAGTGAATATGTACTTGCGGTTTCTTTTGTGAAAAGGCTGGTCTTTTTTGACCCTTCCTTGATTCCTTATATCCCCAGTGATTTTGTCAAGTCTCATATGGTAGATGCGGCTGAAACAAGAAATACTTTGATAGCATTACAAAATCCTTGGGAAAATGGTTTTTTTGTAGGATACGGGAATGAACAATACTTCGGCAGAAGAAATCCTTTTACAGCGATGACTCAATTAGCTGGGAATAGTGAAGTGTCACACGCGAATCATGAAGCAAATTGGAGGTTACAACAGATGCCTAAATTCATACTATACGAACCTGGAATGAGAGAAGGAAGAGAGCCGTTGGAAGGACGCAAAATAGATTGGGAGTTACTCAAAAAATTTGACTTTGTAGGAATCAAACATAACGGTATGGGTATAAGAGAATCCCCGCCAAACATCAACTACGAATTCTACGACCGGATTGGTGTCATCATGATGGATCGGCAAAATCTCCCTTACGGTCGCCAGGCTCATGAATATGTGTATCATACCTATCAGTTTGGCAAGGAAATTGTGACGAGCGGAGTTAACTTCCTGAATGGACTTGTCGGGATCGTCGGTCAGGAAAGGCTTGAGAAAATTGCAGGGATGTATCAGGCAAGAGATATTCAAGGAATTCTGGATGAACTCACCCCTTCCGAAGTCTATTACCTAGGACGAATGTATAAAGATACCGGTATCTCTGGTGTTTCCTCCATCCATCAAGCAAGTTTGAAACAGATCCAACAGGAATTCTTAGATCAAGGAGGTCAGGCCTTGGTGGAATTCAAACAAGCAATTGACAATTACTTTGGGATCATGCCGCTTTCATCGAATCGCCTACAAAGTAGACATTCGGATATCCTGTTGAAACCCTACGAAAGTTACAAAGAAGACCATCAACTCGGAGAACGTCTCAGTGTTGATTTTATCATTCAACTGGCTGTTGCCTCATATGATGCTGGGGTTTCCTTCGACCAGATTCCTTTTGAAAATGCCTTCATGTTTATTGCCCTCACGGATAACCCTAGTGGCCCAGAGGACTGGCAAGCCACCGTCAACACGATTCAACAAATTGACCCCGCTAAGATTCGGTGGTGGATGGATTAATGATATCAAGAATGACGTCCCCCTTCTCTTAGGAACTCGCATCGATGAAAATGAAGATGTTCCAGTAACTCTCTTCTTTTCATAGAGCTACTTGTTCTTCCCGATAGCCGGCGCCAACAGCAGAGATAGCTTCCTTCCTATTGAATGCTAGTGCTTCCTTCAGTGTAATCCTTAGCGTTTCCATTAACTCTTCATGGGTCTGTTCCTGGCAATTAACGCCTGGTACTTCCTCAACCCATCCAATCCACCAATCACCATTTCGTTTTGTTACTGCGGTATAGATTCTCTTCATATAGTTCCCTCCTCTACTTTAAGTGTACCACAACAGTGTGCCTGCACAAGAATACCTAACGCCAGAATTGTTCGTAGAATCCACCTCCGGTGGAAGCGGCTTCTGCAAAGCCAGGAGCGAAACGACGGCGAACCACTGCCAACACGATTCAACAAATTGACTCCGTTAAGATTCGGGAGTGGATGGACTAAAAAGGCGCGTCTGGCGTAACCACCTTAGCACCGTCGTAGCTTCTGGAATCCGCAGAAAAAAAGAGGCGGCGAGGAAAAAAATGAGACTGCATACAATGGGAACCAACACCTGAACCCAAAGAGAATAACCGCCGCACAGGCCCCAGACCCAAAGACAACCGATCCCCATCAGGATCGAAGCGGCGGTGACGCGCCATAACGTGCTGGTCAACCGGGCCATGTCCAGCATCCCGACGCGCCGCAGAAGCAGTACCAGGAGAATCAAAAAGTTGACGCCGCTTGAGATCGCCGTCGCTAAAGCGATTCCCCCCTCTCTCATCGGCCACATTAAAATAAGATTCAGGACCACATTCAGGAGAAACCCGATAGCACCGATTTTTACCGGCGTCTTTGTGTCCCTTAGGGAATAAAACGCGCTGGTGACCACTTTAATTCCGGAATAAGCCAAAAGCCCCAGCGAGTAATACATTAAGACATTCGCCACCCGGCGCGTTGATTCCGCGGTGAACTGGTCTCGTTCAAACAAAAGACGGACGATCGGTTCTCTCAAAAAAATCAGTCCCACCGAGGCGGGAATGACGATAAACGCCAGCGCCCTGAGTGAAAAACCGAGGGTTTCGCGGAACTGATCCATCCGCCCCAGCGCAGCGTGAGAAGAAAACGTTGGCAGTACGGCCGTCCCCATTGCGGCGGCAAAAATCCCCAGCGGAAATTGCATGAGGCGATTAGAGTACCAGAGCGAAGAACTGGCCCCCTCGCCGACAAAATAAGCCATGTAGAGGTCCACCGTCATGCTCAACTGTGTGACTGCCAGCCCGAAGAGGGCCGGCGCCAGCAGTTTCCCGACTTCACGGACTCCTTCGTCGCGGAAATCCACCCGCCATTCCAGATGAGGTCTCTTCTTCCAGAGCGGCGGGATTTGGACCACTAACTGCAGCACTCCGCCGATCAAAATACCCCAGACAAGTCCGTAGATCTGATGCTGAATATCGGTCCCGAAGAAAGCGCAGATCCAAACCGGCGCGATAATCCATCCGATATTGAGAAAAACCGGGGCCAGCGCCGGGGTCCAAAATTGCCGGTAGGAGTTCAAAATTCCCATCGCCCAAGCGGCCCAGGCGATTAAAAGAAGAAAAGGGAGAAACAGGCGAAGCAAGTCCATCATCAAAGCGATCTTCGGTTCTAGGGAGATGGTTTTTAAATAAGTCAGCACCCCCCACCCCAGCCCGATCAGAATCAACGCGAGGAGAGTCACTAATGTCCCGATGGCGCTGGCAAAGCGCCATCGATCCTTCTCGGGTCGTTTTTCAAGATAGCGGGTAAAGACAGGAATGAAAGAGCTGGAGAGAGCCCCCTCTCCCAAGAGACGTTTCAAGAGGTTGGGGACCATGAACGCCATCAAAAAAGCGTCATAAACCCAGCTGGTGCCGAAAATCCTGGCGGTGAGAATATCTCTGACTAAACCGAGGATCCTTGATAAAAAAGTAGCGGCGCCAATAACTCCCGCTGATCGAATGAGAGAACGTTTGGAAAACATAGGGACGGTTCTTATTTCTCGCTTTCTATTGATCATACCATTAAAAAATAAGAACCGTCACTTTTTTGTCCAAAATAAAAACCATTGACAGGAGAGAAGTCAGAGGGTTAAAATGACCCTTCATTATGGCTAACCTTAAAGCGGCGCTGAAAAGCATCCGGCAGGACAAGAAGCGTCACCTCAAGAATAATCAGGTGGTCTCTGAATTGAGAACCCTGACAAAAAAATATTTGTCATTGGTCTCAGGAGGAACAAAGCAAGAGGCGGGTCAGTTCCTTTCAGGACTGGTCAAGAGGATTGATATGGCGGCGACCAAGAAAGTCATGCATCCTAACGCCGCTGCCCGTAAGAAATCCCGCTTGATGAAGAAACTTGCCGCGTTAAAGTAGCCGCCAGCCATTCCTCCATAGCCAGCCGCGCGGGGAGTTGTCCCGTCTTAATGGCGACGTCCACTTCCAATAAGGAAACGGCCGCTTCCCGCAACTCAGAAGCCTTCCAGTGAGTGAGATGTTGTTGGAATTTTCGCGCCAAGAATGGGTTGCTGATTCGAAAATCCTTTCCCTGCAGCATCCGCTGGATCTGCCAGCTGATCAACCCTATGATTTCCGGAATACTCTTTTGTTCGTCCAATAAACGGGAAAGAACCGACAGCGCCATTGAGATATCTTTGGCCCCGACGGCGTCTCCCAGGATAAACCCCGAATAGTGAATCGTCTGAGCGACCAGGTGTTCGACATCGTCGAGGGTAATGACTGCGCGGTCCCCCGCGTAGAGAATCAGTTTCTGGATTTCAGAGACCAGTACCCGCAATTCGGCGCCGACCAGTTCCTTCAAGAGTTTCGCCGCCTGCGGTTCGATTCTCTTGCCTGCTTCACTCACTTTCTGCGCGATCCAGGAATCCAGCTGGTTTTCGTAAGGAACGTTCAGCAGGAAAACCTGACAGAGTCCTTTAAAAGGGTCCAGCCACGCCGGTGAAATTTTTTCATCCTGGGTCACCAGAATCAACGCCGAAGTTTTTTGAGGATCTTTAAGGTAAACGAATAACTCCTGCAGTTTTTGGGTTTCGACCCGATCAACGTTTCGAAAAAGAATCAGGCGCCTTGCGGAAAATAACGGAGAGGTCCTCGCAGCGTTCAGGGCTTCCGCGAGCGTGTTCTCTTCGGCGTCGAAACGTTCCAGATCGCTTTTTCCTCTGATTTTCTCAAGCGCTTCTTCTTTGAGGAAATCGGAGTTCCCGGCTAATAGGAAATTTTGCTTTTCCAATTTCTCATTTTCGTTTATTCCCATCCCTCGGCAAGGCGGGAGACGAGGCGGCGGGCGAGATCGTCGAAGAGCTCGTCGCGGGCGGTCTGTTCACTTTTAGTCAGCGCCCCTGAAGTAAAGAAGGATGATTCTCCCGAAAAACGATTTTCACTCCATAAAACCTCGCCGGTTTTGGCGTCCTCCAAAACCGCCTGGACCACTAACCTCAACCGATACTCCTGGACATCCTGCGCGTCCGTGTAGCGCAGCGGTTCCCTTTCGTATTCCAACAGATTCCCTTTCAAAACCGCTTCGGCTTTGGAAGGGGAAGACAATCGCGCGATCCGTTCGAATAGAACCCGGTCCGTCAGCTTTTTATTGAAATCTATTTCCAGCCCCGGCTCAAAAGTCTGGTTCTCAAAAGGGGTCACTGCGATGGTTTGAATATGCCGGGGAAGAACCGATTGGTGGGTGTAGCCGCAGGAGAGCGGAAAAAGCAACAGCAGAGAATAGAGAATGGAGAATGGAGAATGGGTAAAACAAAACAAACCAAATGGTTTTTTCCATTTTCCATTTTCCATTTTCCATTTTCCTTATTTTAATTTTTCGAGTTTCTCTTTCGCAGTAGCCGCGTAGGAGCTCTCGGGATATTGTGTGATAATTTCCTGATAATAAACTTTCGCGCTCGCTGAATCGCGCCGCGATTGGTAAAACTCAGCGATCTGGAACGATTTCTCCGCCTTGCGGTCCAGCAATTCACCGAGCATCGCTTTCGCTTCATCGGCCGATTCACTCCGCGGGTGGCTCCGGATAAATTCTTTAAACTCGGCAATCGCTTGGTCGGTCGCCTGCTGGTCATAAGCGGACTTCTTGGATTCCTTGACGGTACAGAGAGCAATCTGGAACCGGGCGGTATCGGCATATTCCCCATCGGGGTACTGCCGGACAGCGCTTTCGAAAGCCTCTTTCGCCTCGGTGTACTTTCCCAGTTTCTTATAGCATTCCCCTGTTTTATACTGGGCCGCCTCGCCGTAGGGACCGTAGGGAGCGTTATCCACGACTTTCTTGAAAATCTCTATGGCTTGATCTCCGGAAGGAAGAATTTCGAACCCCAAAAACTTTCGTTTTTGTCCCTCGAAGAAAAGATTTCCGATGCGGTATTGCCGTTCGATGATCATGTCGGTCTCGGCGTAAGAAGGGTAGGTGTCGAGCAGTTTCTGATAGGACTGAAAAGCCTTGTAATATTCCCCCAGCCCCTCATAAGACTCCGCCAATCCCATCTGTCCCTTGGCGGCGTAGTCGGAACGGGGGAAATGCTTTGGTATCCTCGAATACTCCCTGACCGCTCTTTTATAATCCTTTGCCTCATAGAAATCGCGCGCCCATTCATATTGCTCCTGAGGAGTCGCTTTAGAGGCGTATTTGGGATTGATCCACCGGCCGGTTTGAGGAGTCCATTCCCAGTAAGCGAAAGAAGGGGACGCCATGAGAAAACCCAATAGAAAGCCCGCGCTGATCAAAACCGCTAACTTGCCGATATAATCGCCGATCACCTGCTGAGAACTCCGGGGCATCTCGACAAATTCCAATCCAAGACGGTATTGATCCTCTGAATAAGAAAGCTTCTGAACCCATGCGACTTTCGCCGTTCCCGTAAAACGTTCGCGCGTCTTCACCACTTCCCCTTCGATCTGGACCTTCGTTAAAAGAGGGACAAAACGAGAGACAACCACCGATATCCCGCCCGCTCCAATATCCCTGGCTAAACTGCCGTGCGCGTTTTGCTTATTCACCTCCCGGATCTGAACCGACTCCGAAAAAGGCCACCGCGTGAATTTCCGCCGTTCATAGAGGTTATCCATCTTACTGCAACTTAGCCATGGTTTCTTGAATTTCCTTCTCGGTCAGCGGCTGTCCATACATCGCTTTGGTGTAAACAGCCGGGTCGGTGGGGGCGTCCACTCTCGGCGCGATCACCAGATAGGGAATCCCATTCTCTCTGAGATGATCGGTAATTCCGTAAGAATGAAAACCCCCGGCAATGAGAACCAGACGGTTCTGCTCCATCTCCTTCATTTTGGAAAAAGCGTTTTCAAAAAGGATCTGATCCCGCTTCTGGGCCAGTTCATAAAATTGCCTGAAAGAGACCAGCTCCGGCAGGGTGATCTGAAGCTTTTCCGTGACAAAAGATTCCCACGCCGGCATCTGCGGCTGATATTCTTTCCACTCGGCGGGGGTCATTTCCAGTTTGACAAAGCGGACAAATAAACCGGCAAGCCGGCTCCATTGGACATATTCTTTCTCAGAAGGAGATCCAACCAATGCCAATCGAATTTCCTGTTCAAGTCGATCCAATTCACCGGTGCTGGTTAAACCGATCATGAGAGATCTGGTCTGCTCCCCTTTTAAGATATTCAGTAATTTAACGGTTTCCGGGTACCGGCTCATGTCAACGGGGTTCTTCTCTAAAATCTTGCTGAGTTCCTGCAAATACTCTTTCAGGCCGCTGACTCCCTGCCGGAATGCTTCAGCTGTCTGTTCGTAGCGCAGCAACCCCTCCGAAGCATGCTTCCCATAATTGGAATGGACTTTTTTAAGAACCTGTTCGGCTAACTCAACGGTTTCTTTTTGAGTCTTCTGTGTCTTCTCCCAAACGTCCCAGTGCTCCTGGTAAACTTCCTGCCTTTCAATCCCCCACAGAGCAAACGGCAATGGGTAACTCGCCCCCGGCTGTGAGTGGAGAAGCCATTCATACTCGGCTCCCGTCAAGCGGGCGTCGTTGAGAAAAGAGCGAACGACTTTCTCTTTGAGAGAGGCCTTGTCAATGTTGAAGAGAGAATCGTCAAATCCGCCGTCGGCCCCTTCCACGCAGACTAGTTTGAGTTGATGCTGTCCCACCAATTTTCTTAAAATCGCCGAGATGTGGATTTGCGCTGGGGGATTGGCGTGGGCATCCTGAATATGGATCACTACAGGAGAGAGTTTCGGAGCTGAATATTCAATAATAAAACCATCTTTGGAAGGAACCTGAATATTCCAGGGATTATCACTCTTGACCAATTGCTGGGGCGTTTCAACCCGCTTGTTCCAGATGGACCGCGCTTCTTCGGCCCCCGCCAATGAAACGGGTAAAAAAAAGAGTAATCCCGTGAATAGTAACAATCTATGTTTTTTCATCATGTCCGGACAGCTCCTGAAGAATGTGCCAATTGTACCACAAATCGCTCCGTTCCCTCAAGGAGATTGCGTCACGGGATTCCCCATCGGTTTGGAAGCAAACACCCCCCTCTTTCGCCGTGAGGAAAACCTTGGATTGGCAAGAGGCCAGTTGCTCCAGGGTTGAGGCGTTGGGCAAGTTCCATTGGTTGGGAACCGCCATACTAATCAAGGCGGTCTGGGGGTGAGTTCGAGAAAAAAAGAGAGAGGCATATCCCCCAAGATCACTCCCATGATGCGGCACTTTCAAGAATGTGCACGCCAGTTGATCCCTGGGCAGGGCCAGTAATGTCTCAATCCCCGATCCTTCGACATCTCCCGTGAACAAAATAGCGATCCGTTGATAAACCAGTCTCAGAACCAGAGAAGCGTCGTTGCGGTGTTTAAACTGGTCCAACGTCTTGGCGGGAGGATTCAAGCAATCTAAATAAACCCCCGAGAGAGTCGCCAGGCGGTCTCCTTGATTTAAAACCCGGTAACGCGCTGCTTTTCTAAAAAGAGTTCTGTAGTCCATCGCCGCGGGATCTTTGAATCCATTGTCCCAAAGCTGTGTGATGCGAACCTCCTTTTTCAAAGAATTCAATGCGCCGGCATGATCCTGATCCGCGTGGGTGAGGACAACACCGTCCAAAAAACGAACCCCCCGCATCCTTAAATAAGCGATCACGGGATGAAGCGGTTCCCCTCTCTGCTTCTCTCTTCCGGTGTCGATCAGGAGATTTTCTCCTTTAGGAAATTCCACCAACGCCGCGTCACCATGCCCCACATCAAAGAAGGTCACCTTGAGCGGACCTGAGCGGGGAAAGAGCGGGAACCAGAAAAGAAGATTCAAGAAAAGAAACCAGAGCACCAGCAGTTGCCCCTTCTTGGAAAAAAACACCGACTCTTTGGGAAACGAAATTAAAAGAACGAAGATACAATAATAGGAAACGATAATCCAGACGGGAAGCCGTGGAACAAACCAAAACCCGCCGGGAATTTGGGCACATTTCTCGACGACGCCTGTAAAAAGAGTTTCCAGCAAGCGGACATCCGCCCAAAACCAGCCCCCCATCGCCCCTAAAAAAGCCGCTAGAAAAGCGCAGATCAGAAGCAAAGAACTCAACGGAATCGCCGCGAGATTCGCCAGAAATGTCACCGGATAGAATAAATTAAAGAAAAACGACACAATGGGTGTAATCACGATTATTACGGACAAAGAAGTCAATATGAGCACCGCTGTTTCCTTGACGAATTTAGGATAATCCTCGATAGCCGGATGAAATAAAGGATAGATGAGGATCAACGCGATCACGCTCAAGAACGAGAGCCAGAACCCGAGATCCAGAATTTGCAGCGGATTCCAGAACAGAATCGCCAGGACAGAAGCGGATAAAGAGTTCAGCAGAAGATGGCTCCTCCCCAATAATTTTCCCAATAGATAAACTTCCGCCATGATCGCGGCCCGCATCACCGCGGGACCGGCGCCGGCGATCAGAGCGTAAATCCCCGTTAAAGCCATGGCCGCCAAAAACCTGGGGCGGCGCGGAACCCTTAAGAATTTTAGCAAAAATAAAAGCCCCCAGACGATCATCCCCACATGAAGACCGCTGATCGCCAGGATGTGAACCGTTCCCGTCTGAACGAAAGCCTCCTTCAAACCGGGAGAAAGCGTTCCCCTCTCTCCCAATAAAAGCGCTTGAATGAGCCCCTGCTCTTCCGGGGCCAGCGCTTTTTGAATCCGATGACGCAAAATTCCTTTCAGAAAATAGGCGATTTTCCATACCGAAACACTTCTGTCTTTCTCTAAAAGAACCATCTCTCGTTTTAAAGAAGCCGAGGCGTGAATTCCCTGAGCGGCCAGATATTTTCTGTAACTCCATCCCCCCGGATTCCTCGAGCCGCTTGGCTGTGACAACCATCCGCTTAGTAAGATACGGTCTCCATAGCCGAATTTTTCTCCCCGCGGATGGAAACTCCCGCGATGAACTAGAATTTTCCCCGCCGCCGGGAACCATTTCTCATCGAGCAGAATTCTCTCGCCGGAAAGAACAAAACGATCCGTGACGTCGCTCTGGATTTTGCCAACCAGCCAGCATTCTTTGGCGGTTTCCGGAGCAAGGAAAGCGATATCCTCCTGCGGCAGGAAAACAGCGCTCCAATAACGCGACAAACCCAGGGCGAAAAACAGAAGAATCAAACAACCATCCACTTTTTGTTTTTTGACGATGGCTCCCAGCAAAACAAGGCAGGAGAGCAACAGCGCCCAGATCAGAGGAACTTTCAGGTGAGCCAGCGCGATCCCCGACAAAAAAGCGGCGGCAATCGGAGCCAGTGGAAATTTCATCCCACCACCTGCATTTTTCCACTGCTCTCTTGAGCAGTGGAATTGATTTGCCAAAGGCAAATCAACAAACACGAAGTGTTTAATGCAGGTGGTGGGGTCATTCGTTCAGCGTCAGATGAGGTTGGATTTTCTTATACGTCGCCGGGCCTATTCCCGAAACTTTGCGCAAATCTTCCGGAACCGCGAAATAACCTTGTTGGCGGCGATAGGCAATGATTCTTTCCGCCAGCTCCGGACCTACCCCGGGAAGTTTCTGTAACTTTTCCGAATCCGCCGTATTCGGATTGATCAGCTCACTGAGAGCGATTTCTCGTTGTTTGGTTTGAAAGAGGCCGGCTTGCTCAGCCGGTATTTGATGGATTCTGGAAGCGGCGAAGTTCCTCTGATAGAAATCGAACCCCATCCCTATCAGGAGAAAAACAGCTAGGATAAGCAGAGCCCATCTCTCTTGCCGGGTGAAATGAAACATTGGCTTTTTAAAAAACGATATTCACCAGACGATCGCCGACCACGATGATTTTCTTCACGGTGTTTCCCGCCAGCCATTCTTGAACTCTACTGTCCCGCAGAGCCCGTCTCTTAATCTCTTCCTCATCAAGGCCGGCAGAAACCTCAAGGCGAGACCGAACCTTTCCATTAATTTGGATGACTAAAGAAACTTCTTTTTCTTTGGCAATGGCTGGATCGTATTTAGGCCATGGCACCTTCAAAAGGGACCCATTTTCTCCGCCAGAGGCGCCCGCCTGCCAGCCTGCGGGCAGGGACCCGCCTCCGGCGGGCATTCTCTCTGCCAGAGGCAGACCCGCCTCCGGCGGGCATTTTTCTTTTTCCTTTATCCTCTGCCACATTTCTTCACTGATATGAGGAACAAAAGGATGCAATAAGATCACCACGGTTTCAACCGCTCCCCGGATTATTGAAGATTTCGGTTTTTCTTTTTCTACCGCTTCATAGATAGCGTTGATCAATTCCATAATCGCGCTGATGGCGGTGTTAAAGTGGAACTCTTGTTCAATATCTTCGGTCACTCGCTGAATGGTCTGATGCGTCTTGCGCTGTAACGAACTTAGTTTCGGGTTTCGGGTCTCGGGTCTCGGGTTTAACTCGAGACTCGAAACTCGGGACTCGAGACTGTATTCTAACAACCTCCACACCCGGTTCAAAAACCTCCACGCCCCCTCGACTCCCCGAT
>CAYJQR010000051.1:0-13461 GCA_964372345.1 uncultured Planctomycetia bacterium
GAAGGGGTCATTTCACGTGCTATTAAAAGGGGACATTTCATTAGCTTACTACAAAATTCCTATCATTTACTTGACATAAGTAAAAAAGTAAAGTAGACTTACTATTGGATAGTAACGGAATCCCTGTAGGGAGGTGATGGCGATGCTTGTTAAAAAATCTCAGAAAAACCAGATAGCAATTCCTAAAGCGATATTGGACCGCGCCGGGTTAGGAGAGAACGATGTTTACTTTAACATATCGTATTCCACAGGTCAGATTATCCTGACTCCAATGCAATTAGAAGAAAAAATCCCTGTGGAAAATTTGAAGCGATTTGAAAGCCAAATGCTGAAACAAGAGACAGGCGATCAGGTTCATCATTCAATGTCTGAAGTACTCTCAACCCTCCATCGTAAACACCAGCAGTTGAAATAATGCCGCGAAGAATCGTTACGAAAGTTAAATTTACCGATGCCTATCAACGTCTATCAGAAACAGATCGGCATCTGGCGGACAGCTCCCTTAGAAAATTCGAACACTACCTGCGAACAGGTGAAGCACCGATGGGTTTGGGTATTAAACACTTGGGTAGCCGCACATATGAGTTTCGTGTAGGTTTATCTCTGCGGATTGTCTATGTTGTTGAACAAGATTCAGTTATACTCTCCCTCTTAGGCACACACGATGACGTCCGTCGCTTTCTTCGACAGCAGTGATCCACATACAATGGGACTGTCCGCCAGCATACCTGGTTTACCCTTTTGGATGTAGAGACGCAAAATCTTGCGTCTCTACCCAGGGTTGCCCATTGTGCGATCTATAACACCAATGCGTTCTTGTCTTTCATCACCCCTGTTTATTTCTTCCGTTCCAGATCGAACAAGATTACCGCTGGCATCAAATTCTCGAAAGGTAATAGTATCCATCTCCCCATGAGTGTTATAGGTGTATTCTTCCACTCGTGAGCCATTAATGCTATTATCATTAGGGTTGTGAGGAAGGTAATTTCTTTCTTTGTGGGTTGCTTATATCTACTCCACGATGTTACTTACTCTATCGTTAAATCCCTATCCCCTGCCTCCATTGTCCTCTTTTCCACCGCTCTTTTCATCTCTTCATCCAATTTCAGCACCTCTCCTGCCTTCGCTTACGCCTCCCTCAAAAAGGAAATTCCTATCATTTCTACTCAATTCCAACTAAGTTTAGCACACGCTCCAAGTCTCTGTTTTATTTTTCCGGATCAAATCTTGGAAAGTGTAATCTCCCTCTGCTTCTGATATTTCCCTTTTTTATCGGCGTAGGAGATTTCACAGGGCTGGTCGCTCTCTAAGAAAATTAACTGGGCGATCCCTTCGTTGGCGTAAATCTTGGCGGGAACTGGCGCAGTATTCGAGATAGAAATCGTCGCGTATCCCTCCCATTCCGGCTCAAAAGGGGTGACATTGACGACGATGCCGCAGCGGGCGTAGGAACTTTTGCCGAAACAGAGGGCTAAAATATTTCGAGGAATACGGAAATACTCAAGACTTCTGGCGAGAACAAAAGAGCTGGCAGGGATAACGCAAATATCCCCTTTTAGATAAGTCAGGGAGCGAGGGTTGAAGTTTTTGGGATCAATGACTACGCTGTCATCCTGAGCGAGTGAATCCGAACGAAGTGAGGATGAACGAGTCGAAGGATCTACGTTAGATTCTTCGACTTCGCCCCCACTGCTTTGGTTTGCCAAAGCAAACCAGTGGGGGCTTCGCTCAGAATGACACAAGGAGGAGGGCCCGACAAATACCTGAAACTCATCCGCGATTCGGATATCGTAGCCATAACTCGACGGTCCGAAACTGATACACCCTTGCCGAACTTGCGATTCGACGAAAGGCTTGATCATTCCATGATCGAGAGACATCTGCTTGATCCAGGAGTCGGGTTTAATCATTTTACGAACACCCGATCGAATTCCCGCAATTGAGGCACTTGTAGCAAGCGCCGTTGCGGACCGTGATGTGCCCGCAGATGTTGCAGAACGGCGCGTCCCCCATCATCTGCGCCAGATGCTCATCGAGCGCGCCGGCGGCGTTTCCTTTTCCGTTGCCGTTTCCCCCACCTCCTACCGCCTCAGCGATACTGAGCGTCGGAGCCGGATACGGTTTGGGCGCCTTTGTAGGGGCGAGGCGCGCCTCGCCCCTACCGGCGTCTGAATTTTGTGGATGTTCCGCCTTTTTCTGTTTTTCTAACTGCAACATGAGGTCTTCCGGTTTCACCTGGACAAAATCGGTCCGGCCTAAATATTCCATTCCCAGCACCCGGAAGATGTAATCAATCATCGAAGTGGCAAATTTAATGTTGGGATGATCCACGGTCCCTTGAGGCTCGAAGCGGGTGAAGGTGAACACATCCACGAACTCTTCCAGAGGAACTCCGTATTGCAGTCCCAGCGAGACGGCGATGGCGAAACAGTTCATCATGCTCCGGAACGCCGCCCCTTCCTTGTGCATATCAATAAAGATTTCGCCGAGTTTCCCATCTTCATACTCGCCGGTGCGCAGATACACTTTTTGCCCGCCGACTTTCGCCTCTACTGTGAATCCTTCTCTTTTCTTGGGAAGCCGCTGACGTTCCAGCTGAACCGGCTGTTGAGGCTGCGGCGCCGCCGCCGGAGGTTTATCGCTACTATTGTCCCCCTTGGTGTTGAGCGGCTGAGACATTTTGCATCCATCGCGGTAAAGAGCCACGGCCTTGAGTCCCAATCGCCAGCTTTCGGCGTAAATGCGTTCGATCTCCTCAACGGTAATTTCGTTCGGCAAGTTCACCGTCTTTGAGATGGCGCCGGAAATAAACGGCTGAGCGGCCGCCATCATCCGGATATGCCCCATCGGCGCGATAAACCGGCGCCCGTACCGCCCACACTTGTTGGCACAGTCGAAGATCGGCAAGTGATCCGCCGCCAAATGAGGCGCCCCTTCCACCGTCATGGTGCCGCAGATGACCTGGGCCGCTTCCTCGATCTGCTCCGCGGTGAAACCGAGCGCTTTCAAGAAATCAAACTTCGGGCTTTTATACTGCTCCGGTTTAAACCCAAGCCGCTGCAGGGTGGATTCTCCGAGCGTCCAGATATTGAAGGCGTGACTCAGTTCAAAGGCCCCCGGCAAAATGGTTTCTACTTTTTTGAGATCCTCCGCCATCAAGCCTTTCGCCGTTAACGTCTGATCACTGATATGCGGCGCCCCTTTGAGGGTCATGGTTCCGATAACATAAGTAATGATGTCGCGGATCTGGGATTGGGTGTAGCCGAGCCGTTTGAGCGCCGTTGGAATGGATTGGTTCACAATCTTGAAGTACCCGCCGCCGGCCAGTTTTTTGAATTTCACCAACGCAAACTCCGGCTCAACCCCTGTGGTATCACAGTCCATCAGCAAAGCGATCGTTCCGGTCGGAGCAAGAACCGTGGTTTGAGCGTTGCGATAACCGTGTTGCTTGCCCAACTCCACCGCCCTGTCCCAGTCTTCCCGAGCCGCTTTGAGCAGATCGGCGGCGTCGCAGAGCCGGTCGTCAATGGCGTAGGCGGCCGCGCGGTGCATTTCCATCACCTCCAGGAACGGCTCCCGGTTCTTCTCATAGCCGGGGAATGGCCCTTTATCCGCCGCGATTTCAGCCGAGACACCATAAGAGCGGCCGCAGAGAATTGCCGTCAACGCTCCCGAAATGGCGCGCGCCTTGTCGCTGTCGTAAGGAATGCCGCTGACCATCAATAGTGTCCCCAGATTGGCGTATCCCAGTCCGAGCGGACGATAATCGCGGCTGTTGCGGGCGATCTTCGCCGTCGGATACGACGCGAAGTCAACGATGATTTCCATCGCCGTGGTAAAAACGCGGATCGCCTGACGGTATCCCTCAACGTCAAAAACACCGTTTTCATTCCACAGTTTCATCAGGTTAATCGAAGCGAGATTGCAGGCGGAGTCATCCAGGAACATGTACTCGCTGCACGGATTGGAGGCGTTGATCCGTCCGCTATTCTTGGAGGTATGCCACTTGTTAATCGTAGAATCGAATTGCACGCCGGGATCGGCGCAAGCCCAAGCCGCTTCTGAAATCTGACGCATTAAATCGCGCGCTTTATAAGTCTGGGCGATTTCCCCCGTCGTGCGGAATTTCGTCTGCCAGGCGCCATCGTTCAAGTAGCATTGCATGAATTCATCGGAGATCCGCACCGAGTTGTTTGAATTTTGTCCGGAGACCGTCTTGTAAGCTTCTCCGTTAAAATCGGACGGATAACCGTTTTCAATCAAAAGGCACGCTTTCTTTTCTTCTTTCAATTTCCAATTGATGAAGTCGGTAATTTCCGGATGGTCCATATCGAGGCAGACCATTTTGGCCGCCCGCCGGGTTGTTCCTCCCGATTTCGTCGCGCCAGCTCCCTTGTCGAGAACTTCCAAAAACGACATCAATCCCGAGGAGGTTCCACCACCGGAAAGTTTTTCCTGATGCCCGCGGATTTTTGAAAAATTGGTTCCGGTTCCGGACCCGAACTTGAACAGCCGCGCTTCATTTTTGGCGAGTTCGAAGAGGGACATCAAATCATCCTCGACCGACTGAATGAAGCAGGCGCTCAATTGCGGATGAGAATAGGCGTCCTGCGTCTGCGCGACCTCGCCCTTGGCAAAATCCCAATGCCAATTCCCGCCGCTTCCTGAAATTCCATATTGATGATAGAGGCCGCAATTGAACCACACCGGCGAGTTAAACGCCCCGACTTGATGAATGAGTAAGTATGAGAGCTCTGCTTCAAAGGCCTCGGCCTCGTCGGCATCCTTAAAATATCCACCGAGTTCTTCCCCCGCCACGCGAAGCGTGTGGGCAATCCGGTAAATCGTCTGGCGGACGCTGGTCTCCCGCTCCGTCCCCGGAACTCCCGACTTGCGGAAGTATTTGGAGGCAACGATATCAGTCGCCAGCTGCGACCACTCTTTGGGGACCTCTACCCCCTCCATATGGAACACCGCGGAGCCGTCCGGATTGGTAATAACCGAGTCCCGCCTGACGTATTCCACCGCGTCCAAAGGATTAACCCCTTTTTGGGTGAAGCGGTGGGCGATTTTATTGGGGCCTGATTTTGTTTCGGATAGTGTTTTGTTCTCTGTGAGAATTGTCTTCATTGGTTCCCCCCTCTCCTGTGATCCAATTTAGCCCCCGGAAAGAATGATGTCAAGTGAAAAAGTACAACATCTAGTGGTTGGCTACCGGTAGAGACGCAAAATCTCGTATTGGGTGTTTCTTTGGGCTGGGACCTTTCCGGCCTTCCGGATCATTCGCAAAACCTGCTCGACGGTGGTTTGATATTTGAGCCCTGTCGCGCTGATAACCCGCTCCTCCATCAGGATTCCCCCCACGTCATTGGCGCCGAAAGAAAGACCGAGCTGGCAGATTTTGTCCCCTTCCGTCACCCATCCGGCCTGGATATTTTTGAAGTTGTCCAAAACCAAACGGGAAACGGCCAGCATCCGAAGATAATCAAATCCTCCTGTCATTCGAATATTTTCCAATTCTGTTTTCTCAGGCGAGAAAGACCACGGAATGAAAGCGCGAAATTTTCCAGTTTTGTCCTGATGATCCCGGACCCGGAACAGATGCCGCATCCTCTCCTCGAGAGTTTCGATAGAGCCGAACATCATCGTCGCCGTCGTGCGCATGCCAAGCTCGTGGGCGATTTCCATCACTTCAAACCATTCATCGGCGGAAATTTTCAACGGGCTGATTTCGTCGCGGACACGATCACTCAATATCTCCGCTCCTCCGCCGGGAATGGAATCAAGTCCGGCCAATCTCAATTCAGTGACCGCTTCCCGCAAAGTCACTTTTGAAACATTCGCCATGTGATGAATCTCCGACGCCGAATAAGAATGCATGTGAACATTGAAACGTTCTTTAATCTGGCGGGTCAGTTTGACATAATAATCCAGTCCCAGCCGCGGATGATGCCCCCCCTGGAGCAGCACCTGCGTTCCGCCGAGCGCGGCCATCTCTTCGACTTTCGCCAGGATTTCATCGTTGGAGAGAAGGTAAGCGTCCGTATCCCCCTCGCGGCGGTAGAAAGCGCAGAATTTGCAAAGCGTGACGCAGACGTTGGTGTAGTTGAGATTGAGGTCAATCAAAAATGTCACGACGTCATTGGGATGCAGCTCGCGGCATCGGTGATCGGCGGCTCTCCCCAACTCCAAAAAGTCAGCGTCGAAAAGGACCATCGCTTCGTCGAACTCCAGACGATTCCCTTCGTAAGCTTTCTGCAAAACTTTTTTAACGATGCCCCTCTCCTCCATTTCGTCTCTCTTCCCCCATTCTCTTTTTCTTACCCCCATCATGCTTTCCAGGATGGTCTTCGCCCCCAGCCCTTCTCTTTTCACCGAGATGTTTCCCCGGATGTTCTTCCCCGCCGCGCCGGCGCTCCATTCCTTGCCCGCGTTCTCCGGGCGCCATTCCATCCCCTTTTCTCTCAGGGCGCTTTTCCACCCGTTCTTCACGGTGCTCTCGATGCTCCTCCCGGTGTTCCTGCCATTGATCCTTTCGCTTCTCCCTATTCTCCTGATGACGCTCCGCAGCTTCCTGATGACGCGCCTTCATCTCTTCCAGTTTCTGTTTGGCCCGGGCAATTTCTTCGCGGAGGTACTGTTTCATCTTTTCTTTCTCATCCTGCCGATGTTCTTTCCATTCGTGATGCTCTTCTTTCATTTGCCCCTTGAGAGACTTTAACTCGTTTCTAAGTTGCTCCATCTCTGGATCCGGAGATCCTTGAGCAGTTGTTGAATTGCTCTCATTCTCCGCGAGAACTAACCGCCCGCGCTCTGTCCCAAAGAAAACAAGGACAAGGGTCACTATGATGAAAATGGCTCTACGAACCGACTGCCGCCGACGGAATGTCAACATCGTCTTTTTCCTCCCCCATTCGTTTGACCCATTGATAAAACGTCACAAGCCCATCCCTGTGAGAACTGCCCAAACGATAATCGAACCTTTTCAGATACGTTTCAATCCCTTCAATGCGGTCCCATCTTTTCCCCGCCTCATTCACCATCTCCTCCCAGTGAAGCCCGATGTATTCCAGCGCTTCTTCTAGTTTCCGGGAGACGGACTGTAACTCAATCGGATGCGCCCGCTCCCACTCTTTGGAGTAAACCCACAGAGCGAAAACAAATGGGAGACCTGTCCACTCCGCCCAGATTTTTCCAAGATCGTAACAAGTCCATTGCCGGGGCCACTGTTGTTTTGCCTCCAGCGCTTCATCGCCGATGGCCAAGACCGCCGGAAATTGATCCCGGACGCCTCTGAAATCCATCCGCCGTTGGAAACTCACTCCTTCAATCCCCCAGCATCTTTCCAGTAAGAGACGAAGGAGAACCACTCCGGTCGCGCTTGCCGATGTGACCGCGATTGTTCTTCCTTTGATCTGTTCTAACGGCACTTGAGAAAAAAGAAGAACGCTCCCCGCTGTTTCCCTGACGCCGATTCCCAAATTGGGTAAGCTGTTGTACCGGTCCGGATGACGGGTTAACTCAATGGAGGAAAGGAGCGCGATGTCTAATTCCCCCTGGGCCATCTTGCGATTTAACTCGGTAGGAGTTCCAAAAAAAACCTCAATTTCCTCCATGCCCGGTACGGCCTTCTCTAAGCCATAGAGATATGGAAAAGCGTTGAGATAAGAAACGATTCCTAGCCGGGTCATTATTGTGGACCGCAGTAAGTCACAAAACTGGTCGGAGTTTCCCACACTTTAATTTCGTAAATGGGCAACTTCTTTAATTCTGCCCAAATCCAAACCGCCAGATTCTCCGCCGACGACTGTTTCAGCAAATCGTTGAGATAACCATGATCGAGCCGCGAAATGACTCTCTCATTGACAATCTTCTTGAGCTCCACAAAATCAAAGGCAAGTCCGTCTTCTCCCACCGGGGCCCGCACCGTGACCTGGAGTTTCCAGGTGTGGCCGTGGAGTTTTTCGCAGCTCCCATGATAGTTTATCAAATTATGGGCCGCGTCAAAAGTAAATTCCTTGGTGACCAGCATGTAGGTTTTTGCTAACTGTTTCTGCATAACATCCAATCTATATCCACCACCCTTTCAAGGGACAGAAAAAAATTTCTCACTGTACCCTGCACCCTGAACGCTGTCCCCTGATATATACCGAATCTGCTCCACTAGCTCAGCGACTGTGTCAATTGTTTGATCAATCTCCTCAGCCGTCGTGTAACGGCTCAAACTGAATCGAATCGTCCCCCGCGCCAGCGGTTCTGGAACTGCCATCGCCTTCAGAACATGAGAAGGGAGCATCAATCCAGAGACACAGGCAGAACCGGAGGAAACGCAAACCCCACGGTCGCTCAGCGCCAGAATCAAGGTCTCTGAATCAACATTCTGAAAACTGATCAGGCTCGTATTCGGTAACCGATCCTCTCCTTTTCCATGAATCACCATCTTTGAAACCCGATTCTCCAACTCTCTTTCCAACTTGTCTCTCAATTGCCGAATTCGCTCTATCTCTCCCTGTTTCTGAGAAATCAATCCTTCGCACGCCTTCCCCAGCCCGACAATCCCCGGGACATTTTCGGTCCCTCCCCGCCGGTCCCGTTCCTGATGTCCTCCCAGAATGACCGGCTTCCATGGGGTCCCCTTCCTTATATAAAGGACCCCGATTCCTTTAGGGGCATGGAGCTTGTGCCCGGAGAGAGAGAGCAAGCCGACCGGAATTTCTTCCAGATTAATGGGAATTTTACCGACAGCCTGGACGGCATCGGTATGAAAAACAACCCCTCGACTCCGCGCGATTGCCGCCAGCTCTTTAATCGGAAAAATAACCCCCGTTTCATTATTCGCCGCCATGATGGAGACTAACGCGGTCTCTGGCCGAATCGCTTGCTTTAACGCTTCTGGATCCAGATGGCCATCCAAATTCACGGGAAGCCACGTGATGACACAGCCCTGCTTCTCCAGCATCTCACAGGGACGCAGAATCGCGCTATGTTCCACTGAGGAGACGATCACGTGCCGTTTCTCATCGGGTAACGCCGAGAGGGCTCCGTGAACCGCTAAATGGTTCGCTTCCGTCCCGCCGCTGGTAAAGAGAATCTCTGAAGGGTGAACCGCTAACAAAGCCGCAGTTCTTTCCCGTGCCTGATCTAACGCTCTCAAAACCGCGCCGCCAAATGAGTGGGGACTGGAGGGATTGGCATACTGATCCCTTAAAAAAGGGAGCATCGCCTCCAGCACTTCCGCGGCAACGGCAGTCGTCGCGTTATTATCGAGATAGACCACTGATTTTTTCATGGGAAGGTGTTATTATACTACAAAACTATATCAAGTGTTAGCAGTGGACGGCGATGACTAACGCTTACCGTGGGTGAGCATTCGGGCCAGCGTAAAGACAAGTACACCGCCCAGAGCGCCGCACGCGAACGAAACAAGCCCCACCATCATGATGGAACGCCGATCCCAGATCATGGCCGGCTTGCCCTGGACCAGCAGAGTCCCTTCAACCGACAGCGCCCCCTGAATTTTCCCGCCTCGATCGGTTCGAAGGAAGTAGCTGGCGGGAATTGAATCGAGCGCCGCGGCATTCAAAGCGTATCCGACACTGACAAGGGGAAGACGGGGAGTCATTTCTCCTTCACGATTCACCTCTAGGGTCATCCAAAGAGGACGATCGAAAGTGACGTCTAAGTTTTCTTTTTCCCCTAACAAGACTTGGAATAATCCTTTGTTGAGATTGACTTGATGAGTCTCTTCCCATAGTCTGTTTCCAGAGGCGGGATCGTCGTAGAGCCGAAAAGTAATCGTTTGTGATCCCACGATCGGCTTGCCGGATGGATCCGAGAGAAAACCGTAATAACTCAGCTGGCGCGGAATTTCCGCTCTCGCTATTCCAGCGAAAGTAAAAAGAAGAATTCCTAAAAACCCAAGAGTTATTCTAGAACAAATAATCCAGCGAAACCGAAACAGTCGATTCATCGCCCACCCGTCCTTGAATTCCTAAAGTCCAATTGGACTCGTTGGCAAACCGAATGCCGGCAAAAACCCCAAAGTTAGTGTCTTCATGAAGCCGGTCGTTAAAACTTCCCGTGGACCAAGTGATACTATTATGGTCAACCGTCAGCGTGGAAAAAACAACCCCCAGGTAAGGGAAAATAACCGACGCCCATTGAGAATAGGTATGAAATTCACGTCCTGCTCCCAGCGCCACATGGAATTCCTGGGTATCAATACTCCCCGTGTGAGTCGATGTCGATTTTCCTGAGACGGTAATCGTAGAGACATCAACACTCGGCATCGCAAGGTATTGGAGATCATAGAACACCTGCCAGTCCTGGGCAAACCGAATCCCACCGGTAGTTCCTAATCCCCAAGAGAACCCTGTCTTATAATTGGCGAGGATCTGCGCGCCGTTATTCTGGGAAAATTTTTCTTTCCACTGGGTCCCTCCTAACTTGCCATAAATGTTGAGGTATTGATTGACCGCGTAGATGATCTTCGCATGAACCTGACTCGCTTGGGTGATACGGCCACTTGAAGCGCTGCTGCCTCCAGATCCTGAAGACGCCAGTTGGCGGTCAAAAACATCGCTGTAATCAATTCCAAAATCAACTTTTCCCGTTCCGTCACCAGTTGTTGTGGAGCTATTTAAAGGAATCTCAACCAGCGATGCCCAGGCATGACTGCCGAGGCTCGCCTCCGCTAAGAATAGCGCGATCAAAATAGCGATACCACGAATCCATCTACGCATTATTTATCCCCCTTCGTTATCGGTAACGTTGCCGTTTCTTTTTTAGCAGTGCGCACTAGCTCTAAAGTTTTTTTCACCTGAAGCTGATTTGGATTCAGTTCCAGGGAGCGATGAAACATTCCTTCTGCCTTCGCTAAATCTCCGAGCTGCACAAACGCGGCATTTCCGGCGACCGAATACAGATAAGCCAAACTCTTTTGGAGTTCCTTATCTTCCGGGCGCAACACCCGCATCTGCTCGACCTCCTGGATTGCCCCTTCCCAATTGGCCGCCTGGGCGTATTCTTGAGCTAAAATTTGATGACGAATCAACGGTTCCAATCCGATTTCTTCTTCAAAATGTAACGTTCGCGCCACTTCTTCAAACGCGTTCATTTTCTCAAAGAACTCCGATTCCCCTGCCGTGTAAAGAAGCAGATAACCCATATCTCCATCAATAGCCGCCATCATGGTTAATATAATCCCTTGATTTTTCTGTGGAGCGGGAAGCGTCAGAGTATTTTGCCGGGCTGGAAACTTTAACAACTCACGTTTCTGCTGAGTCACGATTTTACTGCCGGGATGCGTTAATTTAATGCCGTCGGCGATCAATTCTGAAAAATCGTCGAGTGATTTTCCAAAAGAACCGCGGGCCAATAGAGTGATCGTTGGTAAATCGTCTCTTCTTTCTTTAGCGGCAGAGGACGCCTCAGCAATCTCAAAGAGAACAAAGGGTTCGTCTGTTTCGAAAAACTGCCATCCGGATGGTTTTTCAAAACGGAGTTTTAAAACAGAATGCCGTGCCTCTTGGGTAACATCCATGAAGAGCCACGGCGCTTCCACTGAATTCGCAATCCCCCCCATCAGACCGGTCCCCCAGAAGAAAAAAAGCCCTAAAGCTTTATACTGCACAATTATATATTATTCAGATGGTCAACTCATGTCAAGTGAAAAAGATGGTCGCACTGATCTACAGAATCTCCTTGATCCGTGTAAACCGGTTCTTTCGTCCGCAGAAGTTCAGTCGCGCTAATCTTCATTTTCTTCAGCAACTCTTTCAACTTCGGCTTTGGGATCGGATCCACATAATAATCCACCGCGTTAAAATCTACCCCGCTCTCTTTCAATGCCTGGCACACTTGCCGGGCAGGTGGTGCGGGTCGGCTTCTGGTAAATGGTGATTTTAGGTATCTTCTTACTCCTTGGAATCTACTCCCCAATAATCTTAACCAACACCCTTTTCCGCCGCCGGCCGTCAAACTCTCCATAAAAAATCTGCTCCCACGGCCCAAAGTCGAGTTTTCCATTGGTGATCGCTACGACCACCTCACGCCCCATGAGTTGGCGCTTGATATGCGCGTCCGCGTTGTCTTCACCGGTGTCGTTGTGACGATACTGGTCAACCGGCTCATGCGGCGCCAGATGTTCCAGGAACTTTTCGTAGTCATGAAGAAGTCCCCGCTCGTCATCGTTGATGTAGACGCTCGCCGTGATGTGCATGGCGTTCACCAGACACAATCCTTCTTTGACGCCGCTCTTACGGATTGCCTCTTCGACTTTGGGGGTGATATTGATAAACGCTACCCGTGTTTTCGTTTCAAACCACACTTCCTCACGATACGATTTCATCGCCTTTTCCTCTTTTTCTTGATGTTTATACTGTACCCCATTAACAAGCGGCGAACAAGTGAAACCTCGGACGGCGATGGCATCGTAGGAATCGTCCTAAATTTTTATGGATGAAACCCAATCCGGCGCTTGGGAGGTTCAGGCGACGGCTCCATCAGTTGACGAATCGCTTTAAAGAGAGATTGAATCTCGGCATCGTGTGTCTCGATCTTCAGCTCAAGTTCGTCCAGTTTAATGGCGAGTTTTTTGTTCGATGAAAGGATTTGTTTCAGTTTAACAAACACTCTAACAACTCTAATACTGGCTTCTATGGCAACAGGGCTATTGAGAACACTTGCCAGCATCACAGCGCCATGTTCAGTGAAAGCATGTGGTAAGGTACTTGCGAATTTCAGATGATTGAGGTGGTCGCAATTCGCGACCACCTTTGCTTTTTCTCTGGTGGTTAATTGGAACATAAAATCCCTGGGGAACCGTTCGCGATTGCGTTTGACCTGCTCATTAAGGCGCTTAGTTGTCACACCGTAAAGCCTGGCTAAGTCACTATCCAACATTACCTTATGTCCGCGAATCAGCAAAATTTTCATCGCGATTGTCTCTTCTGGAATCAGTTCTTTCATGGGAAAACCCTCCTTTTACTGATAGAGACGTACCGAGTGAGGATTTTCTTTCAAGGAAAATGAAGTTTTTTTACGGCGGACAAGTGAAACCGAGGGCGGCTGGGTTGGAGAAAAATTAAGACATGGCTTGGGGTTTACGGATGAAACCCAATCCGGCGCTTGGGTGAAATCGGACCGGCGTTTACATTCACCGGATGGTTTTCATCCTGCTCCCAGGTTAATGGGTTATTCACGATGTATTCACGCATACGGTGTAATTCTTGATCATTGCGGATGATGCGTTCGTATTAATTGCGCTGCCATATAGGGATTCCAGACAATTGACGCAATTCGTTGATGCGTTTGGTGGATTGGTATTTAAAATAGGCAACAATTTGCCCCAACGGCGGCCTTCGTAGGGGCGCGGTTTCCGCGCCCCTATCATCGCCGTCACAATTAGGGCGGGGGGACCCCGCCCCTACATCCATAATCATGATGATCCCATGAATATGA
>CAYJQR010000052.1:0-1295 GCA_964372345.1 uncultured Planctomycetia bacterium
GGAATGACAAATGACAGAATCCAAATGACAAAATAATCTCAAATGACAAATGACAGAATTCTCTACTGACGTACGACTGATGACTTAGACTGTCATTTGTGCTTTGATATTTGTCATTGTTCTTTAAGAAAGGGGTTCAAAAAACAATGGCAGAACCAGAAAAGAAAACGGATGAAGCAAAAACCGGCGGCCGGAGAAAAAATCGCCCCGACAACTGTGTCAAATGCAACAAACGACTCAGTAAGAAACAGTGGTATTACCGAAACGGCCAGTTCTACTGCGGCAAAACGTGTTGGAAAGCGATAGACGTCAAGAAAGCCGCGTAAAAACTGTTAACGGGTTAGTAGGTCGGAATGATTGACTCTATTTTTTGCTCCACAGGCTCTCTCTCAAAATCCCTGCCTCACTACGAAGATCGCCCCCAGCAGGAGGAAATGTCACGGGCGGTGGAATCGGCATTGGAAAAGAGTCGCTCATTACTGGTGGAAGCCGGAACCGGAGTGGGCAAAAGCATCGCCTATTTGGCTCCGGCGCTTTTCTTCGCCGTAGAACAGAAGAAAAAAGTAATCGTCTCCACTCACACGATCCATCTTCAAGAACAGCTTCTTCACAAAGATCTCCCAATCCTTAAAAAGGCGTTACCTTTCTCTTTTAAAGCTGTCTTGGTCAAGGGAAGAGGAAATTATGTTTCATTGAGAAGACTCGCCAAGGCAGGACGCGAGTCGGCTGATCTTTTTGAACGAGCGGCTGATTTCCTAGAGTATGAACGGCTTAAAACATGGACCCTGACCAGTGAAGGAGGGTCCCTGCAAGAAATTTCTCCTCAGCCATCCCCCTTGATTTGGGACAAGGCCCAGTCGGATGCTGACAACTGCCTTGGCAGAAAATGCTCTACTTATAACAAATGCTTTTACTACGCGGCGCGCCGTCAGATTGAAACCGCCGATCTTCTCATTGTGAACCATGCTCTCTTTTTTGCCAACCTTGCTTTGGGAGACTCAGATCGTTCTATCCTTCCCCAAGCTGATTGTATTATTTTTGATGAAGCTCATGCCATTGAAGAGGTAGCAACGGAGCAGCTTGGATTTTCTCTGTCTAAGTCGCGTATCCGTTATCTCCTGACGCGGCTTTACCACCCGCAGAAAAAAAAGGGGGTTCTGGCGGCGCAACGAAGAAATGAACAGATCATCGAAGCAGTCACAGAGGCGCTCAAGGAGAATGAGCGATTGTTTTTGGAAATCCATGAGAAATTGTCACGTAGGGGCGGGCCCCCGTGCCTGCCTCTCGGCAAGGCC
>CAYJQR010000052.1:1395-4326 GCA_964372345.1 uncultured Planctomycetia bacterium
GAGGGCCTGCCTCTCGGCAAGGCCGAGGGCCTGCCTCTCGGCAAGGCCGAGGGCCTGCCTCTCGGCAAGGCCGAGGGCCCGCCCAATATAGGGCAACCACGGGGGTTTGCCCCTACAAATACCTGCCGAATTCATCAACCGCATTGTGTTAACAATTCCTTGCACGAACCCCTCAACCGAATTGATCACGAATTGGATCGTCTGCGGGGCGCAGCCGACACCCACGAAGAAGAATTAGAACTGAATTCCTGGATGAAAAAGATCGCCGCTTTGCAATGCGAATTAGACGCTTTCTTTGAGCAATCTTTGGAGGATTATGTTTATTGGATAGAACCGAACAACCTCAATCCAGAAAAAACAGCTCTTTGCGCAGCTCCTATTGACGTGGGGCCGATTTTAAAACAAAATCTTTTTGGTAGGGTTGCCCCTACAATCATTCTCACCAGCGCGACCCTGGCCCCCGGCGGCGATTTTTCGTACCTGCGAACTCGTCTGGGGATTGACGACGCTGACGAACTCGTCCTTGATTCCCCTTTTGATTTCAAAAACCAGATGACCCTTCATATTCCTTCCCCGATGCCCGGCCACGATGACACTCAAAGATATTTCCAAAACCTGGTCTATCAAATTCGTCAATATCTTCAAAAAACGGGGGGAAGGGCTTTTGTTCTGTTCACTAACTATTCCCTAATGAACCAAACCTATGAAACGCTTCTTCCCTGGCTGATCGAAAACCAAATGGAATCTTTTAGACAGGGGAATGGAACGCCTCGTCATCAGATGGTGGAGCAATTCAAGAAATCATCCAATGGTGTTTTATTTGGAACCGACAGTTTCTGGAGCGGCGTGGACGTCCGTGGAGAAGCGTTGAGCAATGTGATTATCACCAAACTCCCCTTCGCTGTTCCGGATCATCCTGTGATCTCTGCGCGATGTGAACAGATCCGCGCCAGAGGGGGAGAGCCGTTCTGGGAATATTCCCTTCCGCAGGCGGTCATGAAATTTAAACAGGGATTCGGGCGGTTGATCCGGACGAAACTGGACAGGGGGATCGTGGTCGTTTTGGATCCCCGTATTTTGACGAGGGGATACGGGAAAAACTTCCTCCAAGCATTGCCGGAGTGTAAAATAGAGACAACATAACTATTTGTTTCTAAATAAGTAAAGAAAAATAAGAACCGTCCCTGTCTTTATTTGCATTTCGTCCAACCATGTGCTATCCTTACTAGTAGAAGTGAAGAGAAACAACCGTGCTCTTTGTAGGTACAAGATGGGAACAAAACTCCATAACTAACTAGAAATTATGGGGTTAACTCCATGAAACGGTAAACCCGCCGTAAGGCGGGGGCGCAAAGCTATGGATGCGCTATCGTGGTTCCGAGTTTGTAGTCTCGGGTTTCAAGTTTGGTGAATTTACCAACTCGAAACCTGGAACTTGAAACTCTAAACTGCGAAGCGGATCGCCAGGCTGCCAAGGGAGACAGCCAGATTTAAGGCCTGTTTTCTGAAACGCCGCATCGTTTCAGGAGACAGGCTTTTTTCGTTAACGGGTTGGTGGGTTGGCGGGTTTTAACTCGCAAACACGTGAACTCGCAAACTCGCAAACAAAATTTGAGGTTATGATATGTTCTACATTACGGCAGTGATCAAAACAGATTTCCACACTTATTTTTATAGAACAATTGTACTCAAAAAAGGCACGGGCAATCCCATTTTGGATACAGGAATATTAAAAACAGAGGGGAGAGAACAGAAGACAGAGAACAGAAAGGGGTCACTGTCGGTTTCTTTAAAAAGGGATGGGATGGGGGAACGATGTTAGAAACTTTAATGACTTCTAAGGTGCGCGCGGCCTTGATCAAACACTTTCTGGGGCATCCTCAGGAACGTTTTTATTTACGCCAGTTGGAGCGTTTGTTGGAAATTCCGCTCACTCCTGCCAGGCGAGAGTTAATTCGGCTTGAGAAAATGGGGTTGTTGAAGCAAGAGCAGGAGGCGAATCTGAAGTTCTTCCGGCTGAATGAGGGGTTTGAGCACTTGGAGGAACTAGGGAGATTGGTGGGCATAAAAGCGGAAAATGGAAAATGGAAAATAGAGAATGGGAAAAGCAACACGGCTTTCCGCCAGAACTGGTTGGCGCCGGTCTTTGGGTTGATCGTGTTACTGATGGTGTTACAGGTGGGTCTCTTTTACATCTGGACTCATCCGGTTGTTGGAATGGGTGACAGTCACCCAGGACTTACGCAAAGAACGGCGGCAGTCACCCATTCCAAGGAAAATGGAAAATGGATAATAGAAAATGGGAATTCGGAGAAACAAAAAACGGTCACGTTGGCGACAGATTCTTACGTCATGTCTTCGGGTAAAGCGCGGTTAGAATCGGGTGGGTTTGGGGGATGGCAATGAAAGACAGAAAATGGAAAATAGAAAATCGAAAATGGGAAAAGCATGTGATAAAATCACAGGTCAATGGAAAAGGCGGTATTCGAAAACCTACGGGTTTATCAACAAACGATAGAGTTTGCGAGCAAAATCTATCAAATTACGAACACATTTCCAAAGGAAGAACTCTACGGTATAACAAGCCAACTACGGAGAGCGGCTGTTTCTATCCCTCTGAACATAGCGGAGAGTCAGGGAAAAGCGACCAAAGCAGACAAACGAAATTTTATAGTGATAGCACGGGGATCCGCGTTCGAGATATTAGCTCTCATAGATATTACATATCAACTCAAGTTCCTCGACAACCATCAAAAAGAAAGTCTACGCGGCGAGACTTTCTCGATTATCCGCCAGTTAACTCGGCTAATCAATTACTATCAGTAAAAACGGAAAATAGAGAATGGAGAATGGAGAATGGGAAAAACCAACTATTCAATCTATCTCCCATCTTTCGCGTTATAGTTTTTGTTTTTGTATTTTCCATTTTCC
>CAYJQR010000052.1:4426-13443 GCA_964372345.1 uncultured Planctomycetia bacterium
ATTTTCCATTTTCCTCGATTCCGCATACGCGGCGCCCAGTAAATATCTGAACTATCAAGGCAAACTGAGCGACTCCGCCGGGAAAGCCCTCACCGGCACGCACACGATGGTTTTTAGAATCTATGACGCCTCAACCGGGGGAACGAAGGTTTGGGAAGAATCCAGCAGTGTTTCCATGAGCATCGGCATATTCACTGTGTTGCTTGGAAAGACAACCGCTCTTGATCTAACCTTCAATAAAGATTACTGGCTGACTCTGGATGTGGACAGCGATGGAGAGATGTCTCCTCGTCAGCAGATTGTCGCCAACGCCTATGCCATTAACAGCAGTTATCTCAACGGAATTTCGAGTGATTCTTTTTTAAAAAGCAGTGAAGCCGACACAATGGAGGGCGCATTAACGCTTAGCAGCACCTTGACAGCCAACGGAGCCGCGACTTTCGCGTCTACTGTCACTGCCAAGGATACTGTCACTTTCAGCGGCGTCACGACCGACGTCACCACGGGAACGAATGAAGATTTCACCATCAATCCTAATGGAACCGGGAGTATCGTGGCCAACATTGACGCCGCTTCCACAGGTTTTAAGATCACCGATGGAACGACTGATTGGCTGGTGATTGACGACGCCGGCAACGCGACCTTTACCGCTGATACTGCGACAGATCTGGTCAATGTTAAAGTAGGGAACCTTAAAGTCGGTGATGGAACGCCTACTAATACTCTCGGCGGAGAATCCGCTTATGTTGAAGGATCGCTTGAAGTTGACGGCACACTTTACGCGGATGGAGGTATTTCGGGAACTGTCTCCGGCAGTGGCGGTGTTCATGTTCCGGATGACAAGGATATTGCACTAGGAAATACCGCTGGAAGTCCTGACGCCGCTCTCCAGTGGGATACGGCACAGACGCAGGACGCGTTGCTCTTGGGATTATCCGGCTCTAATTCTTTACTCCTCTTGGAATACGCCGACATGGGGGGCGATTACGCTCACTCGACGCAAACAAATCCGACTCTATTTGTTCATTCCGCGACCGGGGCTTCCAGCGCGACAGACCAATGGTTGTCGCTGAGCCATAATGCGACAGACGCCCAGATTACTACAGGAACAGGAGACATTCTTTTAAGTCCAGCGGGGGGCGATATTCTGCCGGTTGGAACTACGGGAACGGTCAATCTTGGGTCGGCGACAAAACAGTTTGCCACCGCTTTTGTCACAGGAATTAATTTCAATGGAACAGCCATCTCTTCGACAGCGGCTGAATTGAATAAACTGAGCGGCGCGGGATCTACTGTTACCGCGGCGAACTTGACGACACTTACAGATGGCAGTACGACCACGCTTCACGCGCACTCCAGCATCGGAGGTGTTAGCTCGGGGTCTTTCTTGCGCAGTGACGCCGATGATCAGTTTGACTCCGGCAGCACCTTAACGGTCGCGGGAACATTATCAGTGACCGGCCAAGCGACGATTGGAAACAACTCAGCCACAGTCGCGGTGAATTCTTCCGATTGGGATATCTCAGCGACTGGAGCGATGACCGGAATTGGAGCGATTACCGCCGATGGACTCATCACGGGATCTGCAGGAGCCACGATCAGCGGCGCGACAACCAGCATCAATACCGATTCTAATTTTGCGACCAACATTAACACCGGAACCTCCACAGGAGCCGTCGCCATCGGCGGCAATGGGGGAACCATCGCGATTGATTCTTCGGATTGGGATATCACTACGACAGGAGCCATGACCGGCATTGGAGCGATTACCGCCGATGGACTCATCACGGGATCTGCAGGAACCACGATCAGCGGCGCCACCACCAGCATCAACGCCAATTCCAATTACGCCACTAATATTAACACGGGAACTTCTTCAGGCGCGGTCTCCATCGGTGGGGGTTCCGGAACCGTTGCCATTGATTCTTCCGATTGGGATATTTCGACCGCGGGAGCGATGACCCGGATTGATTCCATCGCGAACACCAGCGCTGACTTGGCGCTGAGTACGACTACCTCAGGAAATATCACAGTGACTCCAGCGGCAGCTACGGGGCTTTTGAACGTTGTTACTGGAAATTTAAGAGTCGGAACCGGTGGAACACCGAACTCGACACTGGATGGCGAAGACGCCTACATCGAAGGAAATTTGGAAGTGGATGGAACCCTCTACGCCGCGACGCTGGACAGCGGAACAACTATTACGTTCACACTAGACAACGCCTTCGACGATGGCAAGATCATTGACGGGGCGACCTCCTCGGCGAACGCGCTACAGGTTGGCGATGGATCGAGCGACCTCTTGTTCTATACTGCCTCATCGGTGCCGACCCTCTCCACTGAAGGGACCACCGACTTGACCATTGCGCCTGGGGGCGCGGACGTGAATTTTAAAACTGACATTGACGTCTATATTGACACTAAGACCACTGTCACGACATCAAGTCCTGCCGGCGGTTTGTTCCTCGCGCAGGACATCACCGCCAACAATTCGGACGGCTATATTTTTCTCGGCCGGCGCAGCGCCGAGACAAGCGGCTGGAACATCCTGCGGGGCAAGTCTAACGGCAAGCTCTTCTGGAACGGAGACGAACTGGAACTGGAAGGTGACTCTCCCGCCATGCTGACATTCGGCAGCGCGGAGAGCAAGGTCAATTTGATCTACGATCCGGATACAGATTCTCTCTCGTTCAGTCGGGGAACGTTTTCCCAGCAGTTTCGCAACATAGTTAAAAATGGTTCGTTTGAGGCCTTCAGCGCCATCGAGGATTTTCGCAACTATGACCCGACGCTGGCGACCACCGGGACATCAGTCCTCGGCGGAACCTACAACACTACGACAGGATATCAGGGTGGGTGGAAGAACTTCGCGCCGGATGAATGGTCTTGGAAAGGGGGCAAGATCTATCAACGCGCCCCATTGCTCTACACGACCGCGACGACCACAACCACGACTCAATTGGCGGAGGACTTTTACCACGGCAAGAGTTCTCTCTCCCTGGAAGACACCAACGGTACCAATGACATACTGAGCACCTATCCCAGGGAAAGCTGGACGACCGGGGCAGACGGCTCTTATGTGGACGCACATGTTGAGCAACGAATCACCGGCCTGAGGCCCAACACGATGTACGGCATCGGAATCTACATGTTAGCGACGGGAGATGCTGTAGCTGTTGTAGACGTCACCGGAGAAGAGACCGCGCCGAGCGGCGCGCTTGGGGCCGCGTTAAGCACTGAAGTGAAAAAATTGACATTGACCGCTGGAACGTTTGCCAGTTTCCCCCACCAGGGAACCGTCATCATTGATAGCGAGCGAATTTCCTACACGGGGAAAGCTTCCGCGACCAATGAATTAACAGGCCTCATCCGTGGATTCAGCAACACGACAGACGCCTCGCACGCCAGCGGCGCCGCGGTGACTTTTGCTTCGTTCAAAGTCCTGACAACAAGCGGCAGCGCCACGCCGGATAAATTTACGTTTTACAAAGGGCAATTCGCCAGCAGTTCTACCGCCGGCGACGTCACGATTCACCTGGTTTGTTACGATCCGACCCCAGAATCTATCAACCAGTGCCGTTTTGACGCGGTGCAGATCGTGGAAGGGCGCACCGTTCCTGAGTTTCAACCCTCGCCGGTGGTGGATACCGGCGACCAGACAGTCTATGGAAGTCTCCGGCTCGGACGAACGTCTGACGAAAAGGGAGGCATTCTCTCGGTGGACCGGTTTGTCCGGACCCGAGGCATTGAATTGTTCACCGATGACCCTGGTTTAACCGGTAAAGTCGGAGGAGGCGCCGCCACTATCGGAGGAGGAGGCATCTTCCCGCCCGGAGCCGGGTGGAATGATACCACCTCGCAGAAGGCGACCGCCAATATGTATGTGGAAGGGAGTTACAGCACGACCGCTCCGCCGAACCGTTCCTACAAGGTAAAGATCACCACGAATGGCACACCAGACCAGTTCTCCTGGTGGTACATGGACGATACGACAAGCTGGACAGAGACATCCGGCGGCAGCAATGTCAATGTGGCGACGAGCGCCGCTACGGCGACGGCGCTCAATGACGGCGTGAAAGTCTGGTTTGACAACTCAACCGCTGGTGTGGTCGGGGATAACTGGTGGTTCAGCGCCTCCAACCAACAGCACTTCGCGGCCGGGGCCATGGGAACTGGAGGGTACGACTCCTACGCGAAGACGACGGCGTATACCGCAGGAGAGACCCGCATTTACAAAGACCCGGATCAATTCTCTCCTTTCTTCAACAAGCTGGTCTTCCAGGATGGCGCCACGAAAGTCGCGCTACAGGACTTAGCAGCCCTGGTCGTGCGGCCCAGCACCATTAACCCACCAAATCCAGCCGCTACCGGGTATGGACTGGGGATGTCGGCCTGGGGCAACTACACGGGCAGCGCCAATCGTACTTATAAAGTACAAATTGATACAGTGGGAACTGCCGGTGTCAGTTCTGATAAGTTCAGGTGGTCGCGTGACAGTGGGGCCACATGGTCGGTAACCAATGTTTCGATCACCGGAACCGAGCAAACGCTTGAGGACGGGATTCGCATTTCCTTCTGGGAGAATACCTTCACTAGCGACAGCACGATTACCGGCGGCGCGGTTGACAACTACTGGACTTTCACCGTGAACTCAGGTACGTCAACCGGATCGAGAGTGGACTCTGTCAAAACCAGAGTCGGCGAGGTTGATGGAGCCGCCATCACTGGCGCGGTCCGCTTCGTTCAGGGGAACAACATTGCGTTAAGTCAGACCGGCAACGACATCACGATTGCCTCTAGCGCCACCATCACCGCCACGAGTCAGACGTTAGGAACAGACGCGGTCTCGCCGACTCCAAATACCGCCGGACAATTGAAGTTCATCAGCGCGGGGGATAACGCGTGGAGCACGACATTCACTTCAGGAACCCAGAGCGGCAACATCACCTATACTCTTCCAACCTCAGTCCCGGGATCCGGTTTGACCGGCATGCTCAAGAGCACCGACGCTGGCCTCCTCACATGGGAGACCTCTTTGTCCGACGCGAATGTGAGTGATACCCTCACCGCCTCAAAGTTTGTTGGGACAAACTCAACAAGTACCGCAGTAGATTTGGCAACCGCGGAAGTCAGCGGAACGCTTCCCGTACTGAATGGTGGAACTGGCGCCACAACCGCCGCCAATGCCCGCACTAATCTTGGGCTGGGGACATTGGCGACGCTGAACGCGGTTGGAAGCGCGGAAATCACCGATGGAACCATTAGCACCGATGATATCGCTCTCGACACCATCGCGGCGGGCGATATTGCCACGGGAGCTGTGGATAGCGCTGAAATCCTCGATGGAGCGGTTGTCAACGCTGACGTTGGAGCGGCAGCCGCGATCGCGGGAACCAAGGTCGCCCCTGATTTCGGCACTCAGAATATTTCAACCACCGGGTATCTGTTAACTCCCTTCGGCGGCGTCGGGCGATATGAGAATCTCATCCTCCGGAGTGAAGAACTGGATAACGCTTCATGGACGAAATCGGCTAACACCACGATTTCAGCCACCAACGCTTCGGCTCCGGACGGCACAACCAATGCCGACACTCTTTCATTCGCCGCGGTCGCGGGAACCGATACGATTCAACAAGCCAGCACTACCGCCGCGGCGGCGATTCAGTTTACAGGGTCGGCATGGTTAAAAGCCGGAAGCGCGGTCACCGTCCGATTGGGAGTGATTGATCAAGCCGCCTCACCGGCCGGAACGTACACCAATTGTTCTGTCACAACCAGTTGGCAGAGATTCACCGTGACCCACACCTTCGCCGCCGGCGCCACCGGCAATGCCGTTCTCATCCTGGATGATAATAACACTGGGTCAGCCGTCGCTGTGGACGCATGGGGAGTCCAGTTAGAAAAATCCAGCGCCGCCAATGTCTATACCCGCACGACTTCCGCAACACGCGCGCTGGCGTATGGAATGGCGGTAGATCAAGACCTCCATGTGGCAGGCAATCTTGAAGTCGAGGGACTCTTGAGTCAGCATGTTTCTACCAGTGATCAGACCTTAAGCGGAAACTTAGTCGTCAATGGGAATGCGACTCTGGGCGATAGCAACGCCGATACCGTCACAGTGAACGCGGGACCTGTGAAACTAGTCAACGCGACCGCGGCGGCGGACGCGTTGGAGTTTGGTAGTGGGGCGAACTTAGCAAACTTGTATCGTAGCGCTAATGACACATTAAAGACCGATGACATCTTTATCGCGGACGCGGGATTGACCGTGACCAGCGGAACCGTAAGTCTCCCCAGCGGCCAAATTGAATCGGCTGAAATCGCCGATGGGACTGTCGCCTCAGTTGATATTGCGGATAGCACCATTACTACCGATGATATCGCTCTCGATACCATTGCCGCGGTGGATATCGCCGCGGGAGCGGTGGGCACCAGTGAAATTTTGGATGGAACGATTGCATCAGCCGATATTGGCACCGATGTGATCCTTGCCGGCAACATCGCCGCCGGTGCCGTCGCAACCAGCGAAATTCTCGATGGCACCATCGCCACAGCCGATATTGCCGATGGGGCCGTCTCCGATGCTAAAGTCGCCAACGATATCACCGCCAGCAATTATCTGCCGCTCACCGGTGGAACAGTCACGGGAACCCTCTCAGTTGCGGTTGACCCAACCGCGGCGAACTCAGATGGTCTGATTCGCCTAGGACGCAAGAGCGATGAGACCAGCGGATGGAGTGAATTAAAATATGACAGCACCACAAAAGAATTGGAGTGGAATGGCGCCACGTTTAAATTGAAAGGGGATAGCCCCGTCTATATGAGGTATGGCGCCAGTTCGATTCCCAACACGGAGTACGCGTGGAAATTTAATCCGGATGTTGCGCCCAAGACTTTAAGCATGATGGAAATCAACACCACGCCCACTCCGGACACCGAAATAGAGATCTTCCGGTTTGGGGCCGACGGTTCGTTTGGTGTGCAAGATCCATCAGGAACCATACAGAATATTATCTCTACTGGAGGGAAATTCAAACAGCAATTCCAGAACCTGGTTCGTGGAGGGAGCTTTGAAGGTTTCAGACCGACTGGATGGGATGTTTACGAAGCAACGTATGGAACCGATGTGAATATGATTTCTGGCAGCGCGAAGTTTGGTTCTAAGTCATTAGAGGTCAAAGATGATAATACCCTGAATTCACGCGCGGCGTTCCTTCGTGTTCCTGACTATGATCGTTTGAAAGGAAAAACGATCACTGTCTCTCTCTGGGCGCGCACCAACAGTGGTCAAGGGAGGACTGCGATCGGAATTTCTACAGATGGCGGAACTACTTTCACGGTTAAAAATATTCCACCCACTGCCGCTTCACAAACTTATTTGACAACAGCGTATCAGCAATTTAGTCATACTTTCAGCGTTCCTTCCAACGCCACGAGTGTGAATCTGTACGCGTTTGGATCGGTCCATACAGAACCAAGTACCCTTGTTGACGCTAACATGACTGACAACGATGGCGCGGGAACTGATTACACTGCTACTTCAATTTATTTCGATGGAATCACCTTGGTTGAGGGATCCTTGGCGCTCGATTACGGCCCTTCACCAGTCTTTGACATGGGGGATCAGGTCATGTTTGGCAACCTCGCGATCGGCGCTGGGTCAGATGCTGCTACTACAGGAGCAGGATCTCCTACTCTGATCTTTGGTGAACCGGATAGCAGTTTTGGAACCGGTTATGGTGCTTTCGGAATGGGAGCTGGAACTATCCAATTCCAACAATGGGGTGGAAGTGGTGGACGATTCAAGTTCAATCGGGGTATTTGGTTTGATGACTCCATGGGAGATGGTGGGGGTTTTGGAGCGACCATTACCATTGGCAGCGACAGCGGTGGAAGTTATGCCGCTGAAAAAGGAGACATCTTTTCGCGAGGACGCATGGAACTTCGCGGGTATCGCTTTGACGGAACCCCGTATCCTAATCCGCAAACAACCTTAATCATTGGAGACAATGGAGCTGGTGCCGCAGTCCCTTCCGGCAACATTAACAACGCTACCGCCAGAGGCGATGCCTACATCAAAGGCAACCTTGAAGTAGATGGAACCATTTATGGAATTGTCTCGGGAAGCAGTGCCAGCACGGGTACTACGGAGTCTCTTTTTAAGATTGGTAGCGCCGCCGATGCGGCGGCGACAGATTTGACACTGCAGTTTGGCTTAACGAATCCGGAAACGATTAAGTTTACGGGGACTGGAGCCAACGCGACTCTGGACCGCTTTGAAATCACCGACTCCATCAACATCCCCAGCGGCGAAAGTTACATGATTAATGGTTCCGCGCTCACGACGACCAACATCGGCGAAGGAGTCAATCTCTATTACACCGATGGCCGGGCGCGGGGAGCAGTATCGAACACCGCGCCGATCACGTATAACTCCTCAACCGGCGCCATTGGAGTCAGTGATGCCACGACCGCAGCCAAGGGAGTGGCGCAGTTTAACTCAGCAAACTTCGCTGTATCTAGCGGCGATGTTACAGTCAAAGCGGGAGGGATCACGACTACTGAAATTCTTGATGGCACGATCGCCACCGGTGATTTAGTCAACGACGCTGTCACCGATGCCAAAGTTGCTGATGACTTAACCATCGCGTCCACCAAGAACATCACCATTACTAAAACCGATGGGGGAATGATTTTGGACGCCTCGACTGCAGGGGACACTGATTTCTGGGTTGCCAACAACAACGATGCTGGCGGCACCGATAATGACCTCTTCCAGATCGGAGACGGCCTCACGGTCGGAACCAATCCGTTTGTCACAATAAATACCTCCGGCAATGTCGGCGTCGGGACGGCCTTACCCCAGACCAAACTGGAAGTGGCTGGGAATATCGCCAGTGCCTACGGAGGCATTGGAGAGTACCAGAATCTCCTCACCTACTCCGAATCCTTTGATAATGCGGCGTATGTGAAGACCAACACCACCGTGAGCGCCACCAATATCAGCGCCCCCGATG
>CAYJQR010000053.1:0-7416 GCA_964372345.1 uncultured Planctomycetia bacterium
GTGCCAAACCGGGCCGTCGATATGAACTCTTGGGCCCGATAAGCCTGTTATCCCCAGAGTACCTATTATTCGTTGAGCGATAGCGCTTCCATTCGCAACTACCGGATCATTAAGCCCTGCTTTCGCATCTGCTCGACTAGTAAGTCTCGCAGTTAAGCTCCCTGTATGCCTTTACACTCCACGCGCGATTGCCGACCGCGCTGAGGGAACCTTTGGACTCCTCCGTTACGCTTTGGGAGGAAACCGCCCCAGTCAAACTGCCCAGCTAGCCGTGTCCTCCGACCTGATTAAGGCCGGGAGTTAGAACCCAAGTATAGTAAGCGCGGTATTTCATATTTCGACTCCGCCCTGACTAGCGCCAGGGCATCAAAGTCTCCCGCGTATGCTACACATACAGGACCTAAGTTCAGGACCAGCTTACAGTAAAGGTTCTGGGGTCTTTTCGTCTACTCGTGGTTACGCTGCATCTTGACAGCGACTACAATTTCACCGACTCTCTCGTTGAGACAGCGCCCATGTTGTTACACCATTCGTGCGGGTCGGAACTTCGCATGATTCCCCTGTTTCCAGAGGTGCAGACTATAGCTTCATCTCAGACTTCGAATCTTGACTCTTTGTCTGCGATGCCGGCGTGTTATAGCAGCTTTGATTTAGCTTTTGGCTACCGCTGCTATCCTGGAATTCTCCAAAGTCGTTACGGGGTCTGTTGATTGCAGACTTCCCACGGTATCACCTTGCTCTCATCGCGATGTCCTTTCATCGCTCCAGCGAAGGCTTCACCGTTATCAGCCGGTACGGGCTTGTTATTTGACTTACCCGACAAGGAATTTCGCTACCATAGGACCGTTCATTACTGTTAACTTCCAATCGCTTGAAAGATCGGACTATATCATCTCCAATTGACTCGGAGTCTGGCGTATAGTCTCTGAGGATTCTTCAACTTGCTTGAGGATTTCCGCCTCACTGAACTTGCGTTTACCTCCATCATTCATTTCACGTCTGATTTCAAGAATTTTCTTGATCCCCTCTTCAGTCAGGTGTTCCCCTCTGCGCAGGATTTCTGCTAACTGGCAGAATTTTGAGAAATCCCTCTTTTTCTTAGCAGAGAGAAAACCATATTTTCTGAAGAACGGAATTACATTCTGTAGAATCGCATTGAGATTATTTACTTCGTAATACCACACTCCATCCTCACGCTGCCTGAGAGTGCCACAGCTCAAGTAACGTTTGAACAAAGTCAGTATTACTTTGTCTTTTTGCGAGACATTGAAACAGAGCGAAATTTTCCATGGAGTTTTATAGTCTATTCTTTTTCTGAATGAGAGATTAAAACTCCCCTCGCCATCAGTGAAGCCTGCTAAATAGTACCCCACTCTTTCTGGTACATTGATCATGGAATCCTCCTATTTGGAGTCTTTCCTGCTGATTGTCCGCACTGATCTCATTGTTACTACTCGCCAATTTGCGAATGAGTAGAGTCAGATCCACCGGATGTTCCAGCATTTAGCCAGATTTTTTTACGTAACTACAATGGTCCATTTCATAGTTACGGCCGCCGTTTACTAGGGCTTCAGTCCAGAGCTTCATGCTGACTTGCGCCAGCACTGACCCCGTTCCTTAACCTTCTAGCACCGGGCAGGTGTCAGTCCCTATACGTCGTCTTGCCGACTTTGCAGAGACATGGGTTTTTACTAAACAGTCACACAGGCCACTTTCTTGAAGCCCTCTCCAGCTTCGTTGTACACTACACCAGAGAGAGCACCCCTTCTTCCGAAGTTACGGGGCTAGATTGCCGAGTTCCTTAACGAGAGTTATGACGATCGCCTTTGGATATTCTCCTCGTCTACCTGTGTCGGATTACGGTACGGACACGAATCAGATTCACCAACGAAGCTATTTCTTGTCAGCCTAGTATCGGCCCGTTCTCCCTTGCCGTAGCTCGGGTTCCCCGACTTCCTCAATATCACCTTTCGGCAATACCTACAAAGCCAGACGCGCACAACCACCGGGCGCGCGGTACCTAACTTCCTGAGTCACCTCATTGATTCAAACACCTGATCCGTGGTGCAGGAATATTTTACCCTGCTATCCATCGCCTACGCCTTTCGGCCTCGACTTAGGCCCGACTAACCCCGGGCGGATTAACCTTCCCCGGGAAACCTTAGACTTTCGGCGGACAGGTTTCTTGCCTGTCTTTTCGCTACTCATACCTGCATTCTCACTTCCATTTCGTCCAGGCGTCCTTACGGTCACCCTTCAACCTACAATGGAACGCTCCCCTACCGTTTCTTAAGTTCTTGAGAACTTAAGAAACCCGTAGCTTCGGTGATGAGCTTAGCCCCGATCATTGTCGGCGCGAGATCACTCGACCGGTGAGCTATTACGCACTCTTTAAATGATGGCTGCCTCTAAGCCAACATCCCGGTTGTTTACGCGACCTCACATCCTTTACCACTTAGCTCATCTTAGGGACCTTAGCTGACGATCTGGGCTCTTTCCCTCGCGAACATGAAGCTTATCCCTCACATTCTGTCTCCTGCAATACGGCAAGATGGTATTCGGAGTTTGGTTGGATTCAGTAGGCCGGTAAGCCCCCTAGTCCATCCAGTGCTCTACCCCCATCCGCTAATTTGCAAGGCTAACCCTATAGTTATTTCGGGGAGAACCAGCTATCTCCAAGTTTGATTGGCCTTTCACTCCTACTCACAGCTCATCGGAGACATTTTCAACTGTCAACCGTTCGGGCGTCCACCGCGTGTTACCGCGGCTTCCCCCTGGCCATAAGTAGATCACTTGGTTTCGGGTCTACTGTACGTTACTAATCGCCCGGTTAGGACTCGCTTTCGCTCCGGCTCCGTCCTGTTAAGGACTTAACCTCGCAACGTACAGTAACTCGCAGGCTCATTATGCAAAAGGTACGCCATCAGGCATTCCCCCGCATCTTGCTTTCGCAAGAAAGCGCGGGGGCATAGCCCTCTGACCGCTGTGTAAGCTAACGGTTTCAGGTACTATTTCACTCCCCTTCCGGGGTACTTTTCAACTTTCACTCGCGTTACTGAGTTCACTATCGGTCGCCAACAAGTATTTAGCCTTGGAAGATGGTCCTCCCGGATTCCCACAGGATTCCACGTGCCCCATGGTAATTAGGTACCTTATCCAGGAAGGATACTCTCTTTTCACCTACAGGACTATCACCTTCTTTGGTCAGTCGTTCCAGACTGTTCGATTAAGAGGTATCTTGGTAACTTCCCGACGACACGATGCTGTCGTCCGATAAGGCCCTGCAACCCCCGTCAAACAACGCGCATCGTCTATCACGTTTGACGGGTTTAGGCTCTTCCCCGTTCGCTCGCCGCTACTAAGGGAATCTCTACTGATTTCTTTTTCCTCGAGTTACTGAGATGTTTCAGTTCTCTCGGTTCGCTCCTGACGGCCTATTGAATTCAGCCGCCGGTTAGCCGGTATAACCCGGCTAGGGTTGTCCCATTCGGAAATCCCCGGATCAAAGCCAGTTTGCGGCTCCCCGAGGCTTATCGCAGCTTACCACGTCCTTCATCGCCTGTTGACACCAAGTCATTCACCATTAGCCCTTTGTAGCTTAATCACAGACTCGGCGAAATTGTCATTATAACCCTTTTGATGACTTGCATCCCTAATTGTCAAAGAACAAAACTTTTACCCATCTGGGTAACAGTAGATTTTATTCAATACAGCGGAATGTGTCAAGAACTTTTATTTAAGAACGAGTTCCATTTCTAAATCATCGACAAAAATATCCCCATCCTTGAAATAGCGGCTTCTCTTACCGCAAATGATAAACCCCTGTTTCTGATACAACTGTATCGCTGACAGATGAGTTTCCCTCACTTGCAAACCAATTCTTTTGATTCCTAGTTTCTTAGCTTCTTTTAAAGCGTATTGAAGAAGAGAATATCCCACTCCCTGTTTCCAGAAAGGGCATCCCACGACGAGCGAAAGAGAGGCATTATGCCCGACTTTCTTCTGTGGGTACTGAGCCATGCCGATCACTCCCATAATCCGTCCATCTTCTCGGCGTTGAGCGCTCCAAGCATGGAAATGAGGATTCTGCATTCTTGAAAACCAGTAGCTCCTGACCTCTTCTAATTCGACGGGGTAATCAACATAAAGGAACCGACACACCTCCGGGTCGTTTAAATTAGCGTGCAGATCCTTGATATCTCCCTCCTTAACGGGCCTGATCAGATAGGAAGTGATTTCTGTTTTCATGAATAGCTGACTTCTTTAGGACGAACATTTCTATTCATCGCTTTGACTGTTTCATTATTATCCAAAAAATCGATAATCTGCCGCATCATGAAATAAGGTTTCTTGTATCCCAAGTGCTCAAAAATAGCTCTCACAACTCTCAGGTCCTCTTGAGTATCAAGACAGTATCGCAACTCTGGGCGCCGTAATCTTCCCTGTGCTTCTACATTGCAAATTCTAAATTCAGACGGTCTATTTCGAATATAAAAAGTCACGTGTTCTCGATCTGACGGATGTTTCCCCACACGAGCGGCCTTTTCCAGAACAGGAAAATTCACGATCTCCACAGTGGATCCATCTGGAAAGGTAGGGATCAGATTATTGCAGGTGTAATCGCCTCCACTTTCCAAATGGGTCTCTAAAACCCGCTGAATCACCTCAGGATCCTTAAAAGGCTCGTCTGAAGTGGCGCGGAACACCGTATCAGCATGAAACCGATGTGCCGCTTCGACATACCGGCCCAGCACGTCTTCTTCACTTCCACGATGGACTGGAATCCTTAATTTCTGACACAGTTCAACAATAACCGAATCCCTGGGGTGGAGTGTCGTAGCCACCGCCACCTCATCAAATAAGCGGACCCTTTTAATCCGGTCGATCAAATGTTGCAACACCGTTTTAGGTCCAATCTCCATCATCACCTTCCCTGGCAGGCGGGTAGAACCAGTCCGGGCCTGGATGATTGCGACAATTCTTGGCATGGAAAATTAAAGTTAACTAGGGAGCCCTTAGCAATATCAATTTATACTAACGTCGAGATTGGTTCTATAATAATCTGCTCTTGCCGCTTCAGCGGATTGGATTTATACCATTCGATATAGCGGCGCATCCCCTCCTCAAAGGAAATATGAGGCTCCCAGCCTAATTCCTCGAGGGCTTTCTTCACGGAAATTTCTTTGCCCGAAAAATCTCCCTTGCGCCCCTCGACATACTGCACCTTCACGGCGCCGAGTATTTTCTCGATCGTCTCCACAATCTGCCTGATTGAAATTTTTTCCTTTCCTTCCAGATTGTAGATTTTATTATCCGCGGCTGAATTGAGCGCCAATACATTCCCCTCCGCCAAATCTTCCACATAGAGGAACTTCCGGTATTGCGCCCCGTCTCCGGCAATGGTGATCGGTTCTTCCCTGAGGGCTTTCCCGATGAAGAGCGCGATCACTGTTTCTTCTCTAGCTCGAGGCCCATAAGGAATTCCGTATCTTAGAATCGTTGATTTCAGTCCATATAACTCGGCATAAGATTGGCAATAATACTCAGAAGCAATTTTGGTAGCTGTATACAAATGCTTGGGTGGATGCAACGGAGTCCTCTCATCAATGATTGAAGCATTTGTATCGCTGTAGACCCAAATGGTACTTCCATAAATGATTTTTTTTACCCTTGTCCGCCGCATGGCTTCAAGGACGTTGATCGTTCCTCGAGTATTAATCGCTTCAGCGTAATACGGATCCTTAAAAACATGATCCACATTGGCAACGGCCGCCAGATGATAAACGGCATCAACGCCGTTCATCGCCATCCGCACTTCTTCTTCGTTGAGAAGGCTCCCTTTGTAAAACTCAACATCCTGCCTGCATGGGAGCACCATGTCAAAAACCCTGACGTCAATATTTCTCATCCTCAGACGATCGACGATATGAGAACCGATGAATCCTGAGCCACCGGTAATTAAAACTTTCATAAAAACCTCCTTTAATGAGCACGCGACTTATGTCGCTTTTGTCTTCGCGCGAACGACATAAGTCGCTGTGCGAATTGAACCCTTGACATTTTTCATTGTTGTTTTTTATAAGGTAAAAAATGTCAAGGGTCAAATTCAGCCAGACAACTTACGTCACGGAGTTTACCCTGAGCAGAGCCGAAGGGTTCCGTAAGTTGTGGCTTCATTTGACCTCCTATTGCAATTCCGTCTCCAACGCTGATAAGACGTGATTCACCTCCGCGTCCGTCATCCCCTGATAAACCGGCAGACAGACATGCCTGCGACAAAACTCTTCTGCCACCGGAAAATTTCCCTTCTTACAACCGTTTTGAAAAATGGGCTGAAGATGGCAGGGAAGCTCATAGACTTCCCCGCTGAGCGAAACATTATGTTCCTCACGAAGAGTCTTCTTTAATTGAAGACGGTCAATTCCCTCCTCCAGAATCACGATATATTTGTAGTAATTAGACCGGCACATGGAATCCACCGCGAGAGATTTGATTCCTTTGATCCGTTTTAACCCTTCGTCGTATTTTTGGGCGATTTTTCGTCTCTCTTCGACAAATTCGGGTAAATGTTTAAGGTGAACTCTCCCCACGGCGGCGTGCAGTTCGCTCATCCGCCAATTATAGCCAAGACGGTCATGTTTGTTTTCCAAGAACGAAGCCTTCCCTTGGTCGCGGTACTTCTTCGCTTCTTCGACAATCTTGGCGTCGTTAGTAACGATCATTCCCCCTTCTCCCGCCGTAATGACCTTCGTCGGATAAAAGGAAAAAGAAGAGGCAATCCCAAACCCCCCCGCCGCCTTTCCATCGAGGGTACTTCCATGCGCGTGAGCCGCGTCTTCAATCAAATGAATGCCGCTCTCATTGCAGAAATTGATTAACTCCGGCATGTCCGGAGTCACCCTGCCACCGATATGAACTATGATAATCGCCGCCGTCTTTTTGGAAACATTCTGAGTCAAGATATCCATGTCAAACGACAGCGTGGTTGGATTCATATCCACAAATTTCACCACCGACCCCGCGTGCTGTACCGCCGCGGCCGTGGCAAAAAACGTATTCGTGGGGACTAAAACTTCTTTTCCCTGCAGGTTGAGCACCCGCAAGATAATTTCTAAGGAACTGGTGCCGCTGTTAACCGCGACAGCAAATTGGGTCTGCGTCGTTTTTCTAAATTCTTCTTCAAAAGCTACGCCGTTTTTGCCTAGTGTCAGCTGCCCTGTTGTCAAGCTTTCTTCAATTGATTTTAGAATTTCTTTTTTATCTTGTTCACTGAAAACAATTCGTGCTGATGGAATTTTCATTTGGTTTTGTCTTTTGTTATTTTCCGCCTACTGCCCTCTGTTAACTGCCTCCTGTTTTTTTGGAGGTGAGGAGGATCGAACTCCTGGCCTCCTGCTTGCAAAGCAGGCGCTCTCC
>CAYJQR010000053.1:7516-13273 GCA_964372345.1 uncultured Planctomycetia bacterium
TGGAGGTGAGGAGGATCGAACTCCTGGCCTCCTGCTTGCAAAGCAGGCGCTCTCCCAGCTGAGCTACACCCCCTGTCTTGTGTAACTTAATAATTCATATATAGTTATAACATCGTCTACTTTTGGCTCTCCCTGCTCCTTCTGCTCTGGTGTCCAAATAGTGTCCATTTCATTTCCGCCAGAGGCGGACAAGTACACCCCCTAAGCCAGAGGCTTACAAGTCTTAAGCGTTTCATAGTAACACAAGCCTTCCCCCTTGACAATGAGATCGTTGCAATGGTATGCTTTAAATGCAGCCGAGAGGCTGTTTCTACCGCCCGTTGAAAAAGACGGGCTTTTTTATTCCTTTATAGGTTCCCTTGTAGGCTTCAATATCAAATCCTTAAACTTCCTGATATCAAAATAATGATTACAGCTTTGTATCAGCTCTCGTGAGATATGGTAACGGGTTGAAAATACAAAGACCTTCTTCCCTTTGTCACGAAGTCTTCTTACCAAGGGATCGAAATCACTGTCCCCTGAAAAAAGGATAAGCACATCATACTCACTTAGACGCTCAAGAACATCCATAGTGATTTCAACATCAAAATTCGCTTTCCTTACCTTGCCCTCAACAGTCTTTTGGTTTATTTCTTTAATTGGTTTTGTAATAAGATGGTATCCTCGTCTCCTAAGAGACTCCAAAAAATCCTGATGTCCTTCGGTTCCAAAGGCAGCCGTATAAAATCTGATTTCCTTCAAATTCCCAGTCTCATTAAAGAGCCTTTTCAACCAAGTATAGTGAATTTTCATATCCAAGGACTGAGCGCTCTTTTCAAGATTGGCTGCATCAATGACGACGAAAAGTTGGCTTGACTTATCCCACTTAATTAACGAGGAAAGATGTTTCACTTCCACTTTTCAGCTAACTCCTAGAAGAGACTCTATCTCTTCCAACCTTTGATCCTCTGATTCTTGTTTTGGGCTTGCAACAGCCCCCAATTGTCCTGCCAGCACTCCCACAGCGCGCGCCTTATGATCCTTTGATAGATGGGCATAACGCTGAGTCATGGCTAGGCTCTTATGACGCATGAGTTCCCTAATTGTATTCAAATCAATCCCAGACATAGCCAAGTGGGAAGCAAAAGTATGTCGAAGGTCATGGAATCGAAACGATTCGATCCCTGAGCCCTTAAGGGCCGTCTCGAAGGACTTCCTAAAATTGTAGGGTTCTCCAGCCTTGTCACAGAAAACGTAAGGGCTCTCCGGGTGCTTTGGAATACCAATGAGCGCTTTCTTTGCCGGTTCGTTCAAGGGGAGGTAGTCCTTCTGCCCATTCTTCTGTTCAAGGATGCAGATGTTGCCATTGGCAAAATCTATGTCTTTCCACTTTAGGAACGTGATCTCGCTCTTACGCATCCCTGTATTGAGAGCCAGGATAACAATGGCTCTCAGCTTGGGGGAGCAGTTAGCCAGAAGTTTCTCGATTTCCTCTCTTTCGAGATAGCGCAACCGCTTGTTGTTTTCCCTGAAAAACTTGACCTTGCTAACCGGGTTCCCCTCTGCTTTGCTCCAAGAAATAGCCTTGTTGAACATAGCTCGAAGACAGGCCAACTCTATATTCACAGACCGGGGAGAGACCTTCTGGCTCCGTTCAATCTTGTATTGTTCAATCGCCATGGGGGTAATTTCATGCAGACATTTTTCTCCGAAGAAACCACCGAGGTGCTTCAAGCTGTTCACATCGGCTGTCTTCCAGGAGCGCTTGTTCGGCTTTGAGTGAAGTTCCATATACGTCTGAGCGAAGTCTTTAAGTTTGACCCTATCTTGTCTTTTAATGTCGAGAAATCGGTTTTCCGCAATCTGAATCTTCCGCTTGCGAAGGACATCTAAAGCCAGTTTCTTACTTGGCCCGATCTTTTCTCTTTTCCGTCGCCCATTGGCATAATAGTCAATGTACCACTCAGAACCCTTTAGATAGACGCCCATGACTTACCTCTTCCTTTTGACTTGCTTTGGTTTATCAAACCAAGCGGACTTGCACTTTGGGCAGATTCTAACTTCACTCTTTCTAGGAATCCATAGATGGCCGCACCGCTTACATTCCATGGTTCGTATCACAACTTTCATCCCTTATAGGTTAACTTGTAGGTAAGATCATGTCAAGTTAATTAAATTTGGCAACCTCGACCTTCCGATCAGTGACCCACTTCTCAATGTCATTCAAATCAAAACGCAGTAGGCGGCCAAGTTTTACAAATGGAATTTTCCTCTGATTCACCCAAGAATACACAGTATTGATGCTAACTCCCAATTGCTTCGAGACATCTATTATGTCAATTAAAACTTGGTCTGCCATAACCGAACCCTTCAATGTTTAGCATTATCATTACGATTGTCTTTATTCTTTGAGTACCTTGCCACTATACTTTCATAGTCTGCGATATCCTCTTTGCTGAGGATGATGACCTCTTCCCCTGCCTCTTTCCTTAAGGATGTTTCAGCCGAAACTCCAGCCAGATTTAGTAAGTATTCGTTTGCCCGATAGCAGACAGGCCCATTCGTTGGGTCCTTGGATAAAGCGATCATTCGTTCTATGGCGTCATGGACTTCCCCTTTTGCTTTCTCCAGAGCCAGAGCGGCTACCGCTTCATGACGGTGTTGCTGTTGTCGTGAGTATTCTTCATAAGCCCTCGCAAGCCTTCCATCCTTCATGAATAATCTTCGTACATGGGACTCGTTATATCCTGTCGCATGAGCGATCTCATTCGAGAACTTACCTAAGTATTTCAACTGTATAGTCTTAATATCCTTCTCACTAAGACCGCTTAAAGAAGGCGTTGTAATTTGTTGGAGTTCGTTGCTTTCCTGTTCCATCGTCAGTTCTCCCCCGCCTTCCTTTTTGCACTAGAGAAAAACTCTATCCCTCGCATATGCAAGTGACTCCATTCTTCTAGGGCTCTCCGAAATTCTTCAACTGTTGCTTTCCCTTGTTGACTTGCTCTCCATGTTTCATTCAGCTTGTCTTCTGCTTCAATTGTTCCCTGATCGAGATTAGGATGGTATCGGTTAATATAGGCTATGGTGCCTGGTAGGTATTGCGTTTTAAGTTGACCTACAGTTCTCTCATATAGTACCAAGAAAGGATCGGGTACTTGATCCTGCCCCTTGCAAGTCAGTTGAGCCTTCTTTGCTAACTCCAGATACCGTCCCATCGTCCTTTACCCATGTACGAAGTACGAAATAAACGAAATTAACGAAAAAAGCCCCTGCTGGAGACCCCTTATTTCGTTTAATTCGTTTATTTCGTACTCCTGCATACCCATTGTCCCTCGTCTCTTCCTTCGGTTTTCCGTGTGTTCTTTTCAACCAAGTCATACTCCTCCAACATGGATAAAATGCGATCAAGCTCTCTCGTCTCTTTGTTGCGACCAAAGAAATTGCTGATCTCTGTCCGGGTCATTCCTTCCGGATGATTTTTCATCTCTGTGAACAAAGAATCTACTGAAGGATCGCCTATGGCACTGCCGAAAATAAACTTGCATGAGGCTTCACAGTATTCCCACAAGGCAAGACTAGCCATTAGGTGCTCTTTGCTAATGATAGGTGAACAGTTCAACAGCCCATAAATACAAGCTATCCTGACAACTTGCGCCTCTGCTCGGTTCGTGATAGAGCCAAATAGCCCTGGTAGGCCTTCCGATAATTCACCATAGACTTTTTCCCAGATCACTTTCGCTTCAGGATCAAAAGTCATCCTTTCGACTTTCTGAGCAAAAGTGATAGCTCTTTGTAGCCTCTCGACAAATGGTGAAAGATTTACAGAATCCCCACCATGTGGTAACTGTTTTGACCTTCTGGCACAAATCCAAAGAAATCTGTTCCCAAACCCATTTGCCATTTCTGTCTCAGTGAGATGGCGCCGTAATTCATCCCTTCCGATATGGCCAATGATCGAAACATGTACCCCACTGGCTCTAAGAGGATCATGTCTGGTCATTGTTTGAAGTTCGCCGCTATCCCAAGCCTGCCGCATGACTCCACTCAGCGTATTGCCCTCTCTGCGTAAGACTTTCAACACTGATGAGAATTCCTCTTGAACCACCAATAAGCGTTTGTCGTTGATCCCAGGGCTATCAGGACTATCATCTTTGACTGCGTTAATAAGACCTTCTCCACTGGAGAGTCCAGATTGCCTCCGGGTCTTCGCCCACTCCAAATCCACTGATTCGAAGAGCCGTAAGACGTGATTCAACGCAGTCCCTTTACGCCCCTTACTGGTCGGACCCACTAGAACCACAAAGAGGTTGGGATAATGACGAGTAGCCTCTACTTGAAAGTAGGGCTTGCGCCCAATTACGTTTCCGAACGCAACAAGGAACTGCACAAGTAGGGCCATTGGATCAGCCTCACTCTGTGGCTCAATGGCATGGACAAAGTCTCCGGTTAGGCCGTGATAAACTTCCTCTGCTGGTGGACTAGGCCAAGGGATGTACGAAAGAGACGAATTTGACGAATTAACTGAAATAGTTTTTTCAATCATTGCAATTGCCCGATCCTGGAGTTCTTCACGACGACTATTCATTTTTGCCATTTAAGAAACCAATCGCCTCTCTAAACGAAAATCCTTGCTGTAGCCGTATAAATTCAATCACGTCCCCGCCTACATGACAGCCAAAACAAAAAAAACTATTCGTTTCTTGATAAATATAAAACGATGGATTCTTCTCCTTGTGCAATGGACAAAGACCAACAAATGTACGACCACTTTTCCGCATAGGTTGATTGATTAAATCTTGGATAGGTACAGAGCGTGCTTGCTCGATTGCCGCAGGACTGACAGATCCTCTCGGAGCTGAAGCACAGCCTTCGGAGACTGATTGGAGTCTCTCAAGACGACTGATGTGATCCCGTATCTTCAGCAGTTCTTCACAGTCAGTTATCCCTAGCCACTTCTTCCAGAACCACTCCGAAAACTGATCGAGATTTCGGCTTTTGATGCGGGTCAAATTTTGCTTGATGATCTCGATGATTTCTGCTTCTCTTTCTTGCCATCCTACAATTTTCAGCGGAATGATTTTCTTTGCTTCTGGGAAGATTTCAAGAAGCTCGACAGGATTTTTAAGCGAGCGTGGGATGACTTGATGCATTTTTCTCTCCCCTTCTATTCTCCTGAAATACCAGATCCTTCAATGTCCTGTAGGCGTCAGCAAAAGCCTTTGCTGGTATTTGTCCACCATTGTAAAAAAATAGCCCGGCCTCTCGGATACCCTTCCCTTGAAAAATGAGGATGGATTTACCATCGGATTCCTTTTCGATACCTGAAAGTTGAAAACCCCGTGCTAACAAATAGGAGCTTTCGTAGAGATTCGTCGTAGAATAGCGATCGGTATTGTTGCTGGAGAGAACCCCTATTTTTACTGTCTCGTTTTTTCTCATTTTATTTTCCCTCAAAAAATAAAAACTCCTGCTATCTCTAACAGGAGTCTAACCGTTCTAAACGACAGAATATAGGCACAGAATGCCTTCCAGGCAATTTTTACCTAATTTTTGCTAATCACCTTTCCTTTCTTTCTTATATATTATCTTCTTTATCGTCTCTACTGTTATCAGATTCCCCTCCCAATTGCCAAAGCTTTTTCCTTTTACCTCATTGGCAATTGTAGAGTACATCTTCTCGGCCAGTGCAGACCCATCGTTTTTTAGTACGTTATACCTATCTCGAATCCACTTGTTTCTCTCTCCTAAACCTCGTTTGATCGCCTTTGGGTTCGTTCC
>CAYJQR010000054.1:0-13101 GCA_964372345.1 uncultured Planctomycetia bacterium
AAAATTGATTCCCGTTAACCCTTTTTCAGGCTCATTCTTGGATTAGAAAAGACTCCCGACGATCTGCTCCACTAAATCGGCAATGGTCACAATTCCTACCGGCCCCCGTGTCCGGCTGACCACGATCGCCATCGGTTGTTTGCGCGACTGTAAAATGAACAGCGCCGTGCTGGCGAGAGTTTCCATGTGGATAAAGTTTGCCGGCCGCAGGAATTTCTTGATCGGCGTTGACTCATCCGCCTCAAACAATCCGTCCAGAATATGCACGATGCCGACCGTGTTATTCCTCTGGCCGTCATACACCGGGTACCGCGAAAACCCCGTTTCCTTGAGCATCTGCTTCAGCTCTTTCACCGCCGCTTGGGCGGGGAGCATGGCCGTTTTCTCAAGGGTCTGCATCACCTGAGTCACCTGGAGATCGCTGAACTGGAAAATTTTCGTGATCAGCGAACGTTCTTGGGCGTCCAATCCCCCTCCCTGGCTCTCCTCCTGCAGGAGATATTTGATCTCCTCTTTCGTCACGCGGACTTTCTGCGGCGGCGCCGACGGGACTCCGAAAAACGCCAGGATCACTTCGCTTAAGTAACGGACCACAGCGACCAGCGGAGAAAGAAACCAGAGGAACCAGCGAAGGGGCGTTTCCGCCAGCAGAACAACCCTGTCCGCCCGGAACCGGCAATAAACTTTTGGAATTAATTCCCCCGCCACCAATACGAAAGGGGTCGCGATTGCCGTCGCGATCCACTCAGAGCCGGCTCCGACCCAATGGATACATAACAAAGTTATCAGACTGACCACAGTGGCATTCACAATATTATTCCCGACTAAAATCGTTGAGACGACACGGTCGGGATACTCCAGAACCCGAAGAAGCCGGCGCGCCTGCTCATTGCCGCGGTCAGCCATATGCTTGAGACGGAGTTTATTCGTTGAAATCACCGCCGTTTCCACCCCTGAGAAAAAAGAACTCAAGGCCAGACATGCCGTGATCACCAGCAGCAGTAGAATGAGTTCAGCCACTGATTTCTCCCGCGTTAGAATCGCTTCGGATGACGCGGACCCGGTGAATCCGTTTTTTGCCGACTTCTTCGACGATAAACTCCATCCTCCCATACTTTACTTTTTCACCGGTCTTTGGAAACCTTCCCAAGAGATACAGCACCAATCCGCCGACGGTCTCCGCTTTCTTTACGGGAATCTCGACTTCCAACATTTCTTCCAGTTCGCGCAGACTGGTCATCCCGTGAACCAACAGTTGGTCGGCGTCAATCACTTCAATCCGCTGAGAAACCTGGTCGTACTCGTCGTAGATTTCACCGACGATCTCTTCCAAAACGTCCTCTAAGGTTACCAAGCCGCTAGTCCCGCCGTATTCATCCACCACGATCGCGAAGACAGCTTTCTGTTTACGGAATTCCGCGAACAACTGGTCAATCGGCATCGCTTCGGGGACAAAAAGAACCGGGTGGAGTAGCGGTTTCAAATCGGTATCCGGTTTCACTAAAAGATCCTTAACGTCAATAACCCCGAGAATATTATCCGCCGTTTTCTCATAAACGGGAATCCGGACATGATGGGTTTGCTGGACTTTTTCAAGCACCCCTCTAATTCCTTCTGCGATATCGCTGCAAACCATGTCAACACGCGGAGTCATCGTTTCCCGGACAGGAATTTCTCCCAATTCGAAGACCGCCTTGATCATCTGCTGTTCCCCTTTGTCCAGAGCTCCCTGTTTAGCCCCCAGACGGATGACCCCTCTGAGTTCTTTCTGGGTCATCAAAGAATCTGTCGGATGAATCCGAACTCCTAATTTTAATAACGCAAAGTCGGCGATCTTCTGGAGGATATTCCGGACAGGCCCGCTCACCGCCACGAACCAGAAAAGAGGGCGCGCCACCCACCGGGAAAGTTTCTGCGCGTGCCGGATCGCGAAGGTTTTAGGAGTCACCTCCGAGAAAATCAGGAGGAGAAACGTGACCAGCCCGATGGCGATTCCCGCTCCCCAGTCCCCCAGCCATCGAACCCAGAAAGTGGTGAAAATGGCGCTCAGCGCCAAGTTCACCACCGTGTTGCCTAACAGAATCGTGACCAATGTCCTGCGCGGATGAGCCAAAAGCTCGGCGACGATTTTCCCGGCGCCGGGATGGCTTGCCTCCAAGCTCCGGATTTGATAGCGGCTCAGGCTAAAAAGAGCGGACTCGGAAGCCGAAAAGAACGCCGAGAGAATGAATAGAATGAAAATCACCAAAAAACTAAACAGCATACAATTTTTTCTCCTCGATAAACCGGCGCACCGCCTCAGGGACCATCCCTTGAACCGAACTCCCCGCCGCGACGGCCTTTCGAATCTTGGAGGAAGAAACATTGACGGCTCGAATAGGAATTAACCGCATCGGCCCCTGGGCAAACCGAAGCGAATATCCGGGACGAGTTATCGCCACGACCTCGGCGAGTTTTAGAATCCGAGAGGATTCTTTCCATTGGGGGAATTGAGCAAGGTTGTCGGAGCCGATGATTAAATAAAGTTTGTCGGAACCGGATAATCCTTTGGATAATTTCTCAAGGGTATAGACGGTATAACTCGGTTTCGTGGAGTCCAATTCCAAGTCACAGACCTCCCACTGAGGATACCCCTGAATGGCTAAACGAACCATTTCATACCGGAGTTTGATTTCAATTAATTTCTCCTGCGGTTTCAGCGGCGGCAGAGCCGTCGGAACCCAGAGGAGCCGGTCTAAAGGAATTTCTTTGCAAGCCGACTCGGCGATATGCAGATGACCGTTATGAACGGGGTTGAACGTTCCCCCTAAAACTCCAATATTCATGAATCTCCTTCTATTTTTTTTGTCATTCTGAACGACCCAGCGCTAATTTTTAGGGGCATCTTGAGAGGCGGTTTGACAATTAAAGTGTTCCCCCCTAAAAAAGCGAAAGCCGCCACAACTCATCTTTAAATAAATCTAATGATTCCTTCCGATAAAAGAATCTTCTTTTTCATGTTATCTGACTTCCAGCAACGTCAATCCTTGTTTGGAAAGGTCGCTGTCATATGAGTAAACCGCGCGAATTCCTTTTTCTCGCGCGGTCGCTAGAAGGTACGCATCCACAAGACCGATCGTTTTGGATCGTAAAATCTCTAGGCATGATTGCATCAGATGTTTATCCCGCATGAGAATCCCCTTGAAAGAAATAATATCCTGGAGTCTTGCCGCGGCCTCTTTGGGGGAGACTTGGTAGAGTTTGGTTAAGACGAAAAAAGCCTCAAAGACGACCAGCTCCGGCATTTCGACGACAATCTGGGCTATCTCAACTTTGGTAAAGAAATCAAAAACCCCTTTAAATTTGTCAGGAGCTTCTCGAGGATCTTCAACGAGGAAACGAATAATCACGTTCGTATCAACGAGACTATTCTTCACTGAGAAAACCTTTGGTTAAAGCTTCGTGCATCTGGCGACGCGATGGAAAGGGCCTCTTTTCTTTATAGCTTGAAAAACTCCCGGCAAGTTGACGAGACAAAAGCTGCTTTGGTTTTCTTAAAACCAGATGTTTTCCATGGACTCGGGAAATATCAACATCCACCATATCCCCGATTTCAATGGCTAGGATTCTCCGGATGCGGCTGGGGATTACGACCTGGCCTTTGTTAAAAACTTTCATGAGCATGGGCTTCCCTCCTCTGTTATACTAAGTGTATAACAAATTATCCTCTTTGTCAAGATCATCGTCCATCAGGAGTATCTTTTTCTTCATGTTCCCCATTTTGCTTTATAAAGTTATGATACCTTTGTCAACGTCAATGACGATTACTCTCGCACCTGTCCCTGCCCTGTGACAATGTATTTATAGGAAGTTAGTTCTTCCAGTCCCATTGGCCCGCGGGCGTGGATTTTATCGGTGCTGATCCCCATTTCAGCCCCCATCCCGAACTCGCCCCCGTCGTTGAAACGGGTGGTCGTATTGACAAAGACGGCGGAGGAATCCACCCTCTGCGTGAACGTTTCCGCCGCTTTCCGGCTGCGGGTGATAATCGCGTCGGAATGTTGTGAGCCAAAATGGCTGATATGCTCCACCGCCGACTCCAGGTCGTCCACAACGCGGACCGCTAAAATCAAATCCAGAAATTCTTTCCCCCAATCGCCGGAAACGGCTTTCTTCACTCTCGGATTTTTCTTGAATCGCTTATCCTGGCGGAGAATTTTCAGGGCTTGGGCCGAGCAGCGCAATTCCACGCCGGCGTCAATCAGGCGCTGAGCCGCCTTCGGCAGAAAAGCGGCGGCGACGCTTTTATGCACCAGCAGAGCTTCCGCCGCGTTGCAGACCTCCGGCCGCTGGACCTTCGCGTTATAAATCACTCTTTCGGCTATTCCCAAATCGGCCTCCTCATCCACATAGATATGGCAGACCCCTTTGTAATGTTTGATCACGGGAATGCGCGATTTTTGACTCACCTCGCGGATCAGCCCTTCGCCTCCCCTGGGAATGACCAGATTAATGTCGGAATCCATCTTGAGCAGAAGATCAACGGCTTTGCGGTCCGTCGTCGGGACAAAACTGACCGCTTCTTTGGGAATAGAAACCTGTTCCAAAGCGGATCTTAACACCGAGGCGATCGCGCGATTGGAATGGACCGCTTCACTCCCCCCCCTTAAGATCACGCTATTAGCAGATTTTAAACAAAGCCCCGCGCAATCACTGGTCACATTGGGGCGTGATTCATAAATAATCAGGATTACTCCGATCGGCACGCGGACTTTCCGAATCTTGAGTCCGTTAGGACGATCCCATTGGCGAATGACTCCACCGATGGGATCCTTTAGTAGAGCGATTTCTTTCAAAGAACGGCTCATTTGCTCAAGGCGTTTCTCGTCAAGAGACAAGCGTCCGATCATCGCCTCTGATAGTTTTTCCCGGCGCGCGCTCTTGATATCTTTGGCATTGGCGGAAAGAATCCTGGCCTTTTCCGACAACAACCCTTGCGCCATTTTGTTTAAGGCTTCATTCTTTTTTTCGGTAGAGACATTCGCCAATATCCGGGACGCCTCCTTGGCTCGTTTGGCAAGACACGATAATATCTTTCTCATATTTCCTCATCTCTGAGTCCCACGCTCCGCGTGGGACTCAGGTTGGAATCCCTCCGTAGGGGCACGGCACGCCGTGCCCCTACAAAATGTCCGCTCTCATAAGATTACCAATTGATCCCGATGAATGACTTCCGGGTGAATTGAGGAACCAATGATCTTCTGAATTTGATCGTTTTTTAGCCCTTTAATTTTAACCATCTCTTCAAACGAAAAACCGATAATCCCCCGCGCGAATTCGTTTTTTTGAACATCAACGATCCTGACTAAATCCCCTTTCTTGAACTTTCCTTCCAGCGCGGTCACTCCGGAAGCCAGCAAACTTTTTTTCCGCTCGACCAACGCCCGCCGCGCCCCCTCGTCAACAACGAGAATCCCTTTGGGACGGCTGGTGAAAGCCAGCCACCGGTGTTTTGATTTCATGACCACCCGCCGCTGAGTCATGAAAAGAGTCCCAACTTCTTCCCCGTCAAACAGACGGAGTAAGATCCTGGGCGTCAGCCCGTTGGCCAGAACGCACGGAATCCCGGCCGAGACCGCCATCTTGGCCGCTTCTAATTTTGTCACCATGCCTCCCGTGCTGGTCTGGCTTCGTGTCGGTTTGGCCCAGCGGACCAACTCCGGCGTCATCACCTCCACCAAGTCAATCGGCGAAGCGCCGCCGCCGATCCTGCCGTAGGGATAAAGGCCGTCCACATTGGAGAGCAGCACCAGTAAATCGGCGTCCACCGCGTGCGCGACCAGCGCGGAAAGCTGGTCATTATCGCCCACTTTGATTTCATCAACGGCAACGGTGTCATTTTCATTAATGACCGGGATAAATTTCCATTCTAGCAATTTCTCCAGCGTTTTTCGCGCGTTCAAATACCGTTTTCGGTCCGAGAGATCCGCGCGGGTTAATAACACCTGCGAGACCCCCGTCTGATGAACTTCGAAGAAGGTATCGTATAACTTCATTAATTGAATCTGTCCGATGGCCGCGGTCGCCTGCAGTTCTTCCAGTGCCCTGGGCCGAATTTTAAGCCGACGCCGGGCCATGCCGGCGCCGATCGCCCCGGACGACACCAAAATAATTTCCTTCCCTTTCGCCGTCAGCGCCGCGATCTGCTCGACGAGGGCATTGATTTGACGCGCGTTGATCTGCTGGTTGTCATCGGTTAACAGCGTCGTCCCCACTTTTAACACGACGCGGCGCGCCTTCTGAAAAATTTGTTGTCGTAATGTCATATTGATCTCGCCCCTACATTTTTTAATTTCGCAGCGATCCCCTGGATCAATTCCTCCAGTCCCGTTTTTTCCTTCGCGGAAATAGGATAAATCTTTTCCCGAATACGGCGCTTCAGCTTTGCCAAGTTTTCACCGGCTTCGGGCAGATCCATTTTATTGGCGACGACTAACCGGGCTTTTTTCAAAAGAGTTTTCTGATACTTTTCCAATTCTTTCTTAAGAACCTTGTAATCCTCATAGGGATCTCTCCCTTCCGGCCCTGCCATATCCAGGACCAGCGCCAGAACCCGCGTTCTTTCGATATGGCGCAAAAATTCATCTCCTAATCCTTTTCCATGATGGGCCCCTTCGATCAGCCCCGGGATATCAGCGATGGTCAATGGCTCTCCCTGAAACTCCACGACTCCCAGATGAGGCGTCAGCGTTGTGAAAGGGTAGTCGGCTATCTTGGGTCTTGCCTGGCTGACCGCGGCCAGAAGAGTGGATTTCCCCGCGTTCGGCTGACCGACCAGGCCAACGTCCGCCAGAAGTTTCAGTTCCAGCAGGAGAGTTTTTTCTTCACCCGGTTCGCCCTCTCCGGCCGGCTGATTTCGGCTGTTCCCTTTTCCTCTCCCCCCTCCCCTTGCCGCGCGGACCTGTTCCCCTTCTTTCACCAAGTCGGCCAGGAGAACATCTTCTCCATCTTGAACCATGGAAAAAACCATCGTCCCCATCGGGACTTCGATAAAACAATCCCGTCCGTCTCGGCCATTGCGTCCGTTGCCGCTGCCGTTAGTCCCTTTATCCGCTGAAAAATGTTGACGATACTGAAAATCGAGAAGTGTTTGCAGATGAGGCGTTGCCCGCAGGATCACATCGCCCCCTTTACCGCCGGGGCCGCCGTCGGGCCATGATTTCTTGCCGACCCGGTCATGGGCGAAACTATTCGCGCCATTTCCCCCCTTTCCCGCGCGCACAAAAATCCGGGCTCGATCAATAAAGGCGCGGACACTCACACCGGCAGGACGGCGACAGTCTTTGGTTTGGGGAAATCCACTTTCCCGTCTTTGAGGGCGAAAAGAGTGAAATCCCTGCCGATCCCCACATTCAAACCGGCCCGATAGACGGTCCCTTTTTGGCGGACTAAAATCGTCCCGGTCCGAACAACCTCTCCGCCAAACCGCTTGATTCCGCGCCGCTTCGAATTGCTGTCGCGTCCGTTCCGACTGGATCCTTGAGCTTTTGTGCTTGCCATAGTTAAACTCCAGGGTTCAGGGGACAGGGTTCAGTTTTTCTGTACCCTGTACCCTAAACAATATTCTTCACCTTTAATACGGTATACTTCTGCCGGTGTCCCTTCAACTGCTTGGAGTGCTTCTTGGGGCGGAACTTGAAAGCCAGCACCTTGGGCGCTTTAATCAGGCCCACCACTTCACAGAGGACCTTTCTTCCTTCTAAATAAGGAGTCCCCACTTCCCCCTTTTGCTGGTCATCTACCGCTAAAAGGACCTTATCAAAAACAACTTCCTCTCCTTCCGGAGCGTCAATTTTCTCCACTTGAAACGTCTCTCCGGCAGTTACTTTATACTGTTTAACCCCTGTTTGAAAAACCGCGTACGCCATTGCCGTAGACTCCTTATTGTAGAGGGGAGACTATATCATATCTCCTATATTTTTGTCAAACTTCTAACCACTGTGCGCCTGCCAGGGGAATATTCTCACCTCTTCCAAGTGATACTCGTTCACCCCCTGGATGACCACCCGGCACCGTGTCTGGTTCTCTAGTTCCGTCAGAGCCACCCGGTCGTCGTTCAACAGTTGAGTGGCGACGGTAGAACTGATATTGACCTGGACTTCCCGGTTCCCGGTCTCTTTGACAAACTTCTTGATCTGGCGCAGAATTTCGATCGCCATGGTGGCAACCGATTTCACCGAACCCCGGCCGCGGCAGTAGGGACAGGTCTGGTACGCCTCCGATTCCAAGCTCTTTCGGACTCTCTGGCGGGTCATTTCAATCAAACCGATGTCCGAAAGGGTTAAGATGTTCGTCTTTGCTCTGTCTTTACGTAGAACCTCCTCCAGCGCCTTGTAAATCTTCCGCCGGTGGTCCGCCACCTCCATATCAATGAAATCAATGATGATGATCCCGCCGATATCACGGAGCCGGAGCTGGCGGGCGACTTCGTGCGCCGCCTCCATATTCACCTTGAAGATGGTCTCCTCCAGATTGTGTTTTCCCGTGAATCGCCCGCTGTTGACGTCAATCGCCACCAAACTCTCGGTCTGTTCAATGATGAGATAGCCGCCGCATTTAAGAGAGACCCGGCGGTTGTAGATTCCGTCCAGTTCCTTCTCGATTCCCCATTTTTCATAAAGAGACTGTTTCCCCTCATACATCTCTACTCGGTACGTCAAATGCGGCATCAAACTCCGGACAAACCGGATCACTTTTTTGTATTCAGCGAACGAATCTATCACTAATTTATCAATCTCTTCGGTGAAATTATCCCGGACCACCCTCAGGGTAAGGTCGTATTCTTCATGAAGCAGAGACGGGGACTGGACTCTCTTTCCCTTCTCCTGAATCCGCTTCCAGCAGTCCACCAGATACCGGACGTCACTGGCAAATTCTTTTTCCCCCTTGCCTATCCCGGCTGTCCGGACGATCAATCCTATCCCCGGCGGTAGTTCCAACTCGGCAAGCAGTTTCTTCAAACGCTCTCTCTCTTGCGAATCCTGAATCCTCTTTGAAACACCAACGTGACTATCTCCCGGCATCAAAACCAGATACCTGCCGGGAAGCGAAATATGGGTCGTCAACCGGGCCCCTTTGGTTCCCAGCGGCTCCTTGACGACTTGCACCATAATTTCATCCCCCACCTTCAGCGATTCGCTGATGGATGGGAGTTTGCGTCCCCTTTTCTTGTGAGTCAGCGCCACCCCTTCCGACTCCACCTGTGTCAATTCGTCTTCATCCAGCCCCGCCCCCCCCAAATCGGAGACATAGAGAAATCCGTTCTTCTCCATGCCGATATCCACGAACGCCGCCTGAATCCCCGGCACGACAGCGCTCACTTTCCCTTTATAGACATTTCCAAGAAAGTGAATGTTGTTGGTCCGCTCGACAAAAAATTCTTCCAGCGCTTTATTTTCCAATACGGCGACGCGCCGTTCTTTCGGCTCCACATTAATCAGGATCTCTTTGGACATAATTAGGACTGCCTTTCCATGAGCATAGGAACTTCTTTAGCGGAGAATTCTTAAGGCAGGGTCTTGATTAGAGAGAAAACGGCCGATTTTAGGGTGAATTTCTCAAGCTCTCGATTCTCTTCTCCAGCTTCTCAACTTTCGCGTTGAGGTCGTCGAGCGCCTCTAAAATCATCTGATGTTCTTTCTGCAGTTGGCCGGTGGTATCCTGAATGTACCAAAGCGCCCAGATATCTTTATGCCCTTTATATCTAGCGCCTTGGGGATCCGGCATTGGAGCCAGAGAACGGTTCAAACCACCGCCGGCGCCATAAGCCGCGGCGCCGGCGATGATCACTCCCAAGATCCACAAAAAGAACCCTCGTTTTAACATCGTTTTTTTCTCTAAGTCTCTTACGACGGTTTCGCGGCCGCGTATCGCGGCACCTCGTCATCCGGATCGAATATCTGAGCCGTGATGAAAATCAGAAGGTCGATCTTCTCCAGATCGTTTGTCCGCCGCTGAAACAAAAACCCCAGCACAGGAAGATCTCCTAAAATAGGAATCCCTATGGTTTGACGTCGAATAGCGTCTTTTAGCAAACCACCGATCACCAGAGTCTCGCCGCTTCGCATGAGAACCTGGGTCTCGGCTTCCCGCACATCAATGATCGGATATTCCGCTCCTCCCGTAATGGACACCTTCGTGGTGAACGAACTGACGGCAGGGTGAATAATCATGTTGATGTAGTCCTCATCGCTGATTTGAGGAACTACCTTGAGTTGGATTCCGATATCCTGGTAATAACTCAGCGTCTGACTGACCACTCCTGATTCAGTCGACGACTGCAGAATCGGAAATTGAGTCCCCACCAGAATCTTGGCCTCTTGGCTGTCTAACGTCAAGATCCGCGGCGCGGAGAGAGTATTCGCCTTGGCAATCTCCTCCAAAGCGTGATAAAGCACTTCAAATTGTCCTCCTCGAAGCTTACGAACTAACAATTGCATCCCGGTATTGGCGGCCGTTAAGGCTGAGGTCTCTGGCCCGAACAGCGACGGGGTCACTTGCGTTGAAAGAACATGACCCCCGACGCCTGTGTCCATCGCGTTCGACGACCTCTGCAAGTTATTTTCGTCATTAGGCTTGCTGATGGGAATCGGCGTGGGAGACGTAGAACTCACTCCTGTCGTGCCGGTTCCCGCTTCCAGACCGACGTCTTTGAGTTTATCCGCGTTGACCTCCACCAAGCGGGTCTCAATCAAAATTTGCTTTGGTTTCTTGTCAATCTGAGCCAAAATTTTCTCCGCCTTTTCGATGGAAGAGGCGATATCGCTGACAACCAATGTCTTGGAACGGGATTTATTCGTCCCTTCTTCCCGCGCCTGTCCCGAAATTCCGCTCCCTCCTTCTCCAGCCTTGGCCGTTCCAAACTCCCATCCTTTTTGTCCGGTTACCCGCAGGACGCTGATTTTCCCGCGGGGGGAAAGCTGTTCGGCAAGGACGCCGGAGGCGTCATCCGCGTCCAGATATTTTAGAGTGATAATACGGGTAACGAGCGGCTCGACGTCGGCCATCTCCTGCGCTGTCTTCCTCTGCGCCGCCAGTTTCTCAACGGGAACGACGGAGATGATGTTCTCATCTTTCTGGTAACCGTAGTTGTAGGTCCGCAGAATCACATCCAGCGCTTTCTCCCAGGGAACATCCACTAACCGGACCGTCACCAGCCCCTGGACCTCTTTTCCGGCGACGATATTGACACCGCTTTTGTAGGAAAGGATCCTCAACACGCTCTGGATTTCCGCGTCACGGAAATCCATCGTCACGTTTCCCGGATGAGATCCTGCTTCCACTCCTTCCGTTTTTTGCGGCTCCTCTATCGCGACAGGCGCGGCAGGTTGAGGCGTCGTGTCGGCAAGAACTTTTGGAACGGCAATGAGTGAACTCAACATCCAAATCATCCCTAATGCCATGTGCCGAGCAACCCTCATTTCTCCTCCTTCTCTTCGGCAGGCATTCTTAAGATAAGCTCTCCGTCCTCGTTCTGAAGCAAAACCGCGGTCTTTTGAATCGTCTTAACCTGGTACATCCCAACCTTTTCCCCTTGCTGTACGACGATCCCGCCGATAATGGCCGCCGACCCCCCTTTCTCATCCCAGACAATTCCTTCCAGCGCTAAATCGCCATTCCGGTTCTCCGCCGTTTCAGCGCTCGCCAGAAACTCCCCCTGCTCCGATACAATGGGATAGAATGGGTCTTGCTTGTTATGGCTATTATAAACGAACTTTCCTTCTTCCGCAAGAAGAACGGAGAATGGAGAATGGAGAATGGAGAAAACAAAACCCCATATCAAAACTTTCCCCCATTTTCCATTTTCTTCGCCAGAGGCGAACCCGCCTCCGGTGGGCATTTTCCATTTTCCGTTCTTCTTATTTTGAGGCATAAGTTCTTAACTCCAGCCGCATCCGATGTTCCCGCGGATTCTGCGGGTCGGCGCTCAATTCAAAGTGGTCCACGGCCATCATCCTTTCCCCTGTTTCAAGGCGGTTTAAGAAAAGGCCTAGAGAATGATATCCTCCCCGCGCCTGAAGAGTCAGCAGAACTTCGCGGAAACCCCCTCCTGAAACAACTTCGCCTTCCTTGGGTTCAACTCCCATCAGAGAAACGTTAGAAGCCCTTGCCTGTTCCGAAAGATATTTCAGAAGCTGAGATAAGTCTGTCTCGGGCGGGAAAACCTTCTGGAACTCTTTGACCCGTTCGTCCAACTGACGCCTCTGCCGGTCCAGACGATCCCTGCGCGCCATATCTTCTTTTAGCGACGCTAATTCTTCGCGGCGTTCTTTCACTTTCGGCATTAAATCCCCTAAGCGGCTGAATCCAGGCTGAATCAACAGATAATAGTAAAGCGCCAACAGAATGCTTCCCAGCAGGAGACCCAAAAGGAGTTTTTGTTTTTCTTCCTTATTCATTTCTTCGCCCCTGTTTTTAGCGAACAGACCAGCGTGAACTCCGACACGGAAACTCCTCCCAGCAGACGGCTCTGGACATTTTCTAAACGAATATCTTCGAAATCCTTAAAAAAATCTTCGTTCCCTTTGAGCGCGCTGATATATTTCCCGACGACGGCCGCTTCTTCCCTATCCCGCGAATAGACCCGCCCCTGTATCAGAAGCGCCGCGTCTCCCTTGAGTTCCCGTTTTTCCGACGAGATACTCCGGCTCTGCAATTCCAGCTTTGTCAGCCAGATCCCCGACTGCAACAAATCACTGGCCTGGTTCATCTTTTTAGACCAGAGAAGAGAATGTTTCAGCAGCCCCTCGGCCGTTTGAGACTGGCTTTGCAAGAATCGTATATCCGCTTTCAACTCTTTGATTCCCCGGCGGTCAGAGTCCAGACGGCCGAGTTCTTTTTCCGTTTTCGTCAGAGCCATTTCCTGTCCCCCAACGATAGCGAGTAAAAACAGAAAGAAAGCGAGCAGAATCATCCCCGCCCCCAGACCGACGGAAATATAAAATTCCTTATTAAGGACAAAAAACTTTCTGGTGACTCTAAGCTCTTTGGGAAGCAGATTAATTTCTATCATATATTTCGAATGGCCAATCCCAGCGCCAGATGAAGATGGGGTTTCATTTT
>CAYJQR010000055.1:0-12939 GCA_964372345.1 uncultured Planctomycetia bacterium
ATACATCATATTACTGACGGAGGTTTTCTAATCCAGTGAGATAATCTTCATAATCTAAATGAACTTGAATTCCATATCTAACAACAAGATCCATGGTTTCACTGATAGATAGCTTTAACTCTTGGGCTAGCTTGCCTAAAGAAATTTTACCTTGTCGGTACTGTTCTAAAAAGACAAATGTCCATCCGAATTCCATCAGTTCTCTGGCGGCGGTGGACTTGTCCTTTTTTTCCATTTTCGCCCACTTCACCAATTTTTGATCCACCTCATATGGTACTCTGACACTCAGTATTGCCATTGTTATTCTCCCTCCTTAATAGTTTCTCCAACACGCTCCAGGAGAATTGCACTATACCACCCATACTCCTTCAATTTTTCAAGTTTCGCCAATGCCATTTCCTTCGTGAGAAGTTTCTTTTCATAATAATGAATCAGTAAGTTAAGAGCGCTAGTAAAAGGTATTCCAAGCGCTTTACAAGTCTTAATAGCTCGGATGTCTTCTGTGACGACTATCCAACGATTCTCTAGCCCCAAGATGATACAGGCGGCTTCCCCAGTTCCAAGTTTAAAATCAGTTTCCAATTTGGTCACCAACTTTTTTTGAGGACTACTTGTAACATGAATCATCTGTTCATGGATTAAGTGTTGAATATATTGCGCATCAAAAAGGTCCTCTCTCATAGTGGCTTCCTTTTGGATTTCCACCGGAATAACGATCTTTACTTGTTGTGCAATGAGTTTCAGTAAATCTATTTTTGCCAATAAAATGAGTGAAGAAGCATCAAAGATCAAAGTTTTCATTCGTATGACCTTTCACTACAATAGTATAGCGTAGAAAGAATGACTTGTCAAATTGTCAAGGAAAGAAGCAACATGACATAAATCACAGGTTATCTTCTTATTCCACAACATCCTGATCGTAACAATCCCTATCGCGAAATATTAGGTGCCAGCATTGGACGGATAATCGAGGGCAACACCGCGGAGACATTGGTTCTGTCAGACTCAGAGATACTCTCTGCGTTCTCTGTAACCACAAATCCTGTTTCCCTACCCCAACAGACCAGAAAAGGGGCTGAATCTGCGGCATTGGTCTTCAATGTCCTTATTCGCAAATGGGATGATACGAAATGGATGGTCCAGAGGAGTCAGGTGGGTAATACCTTTGTCATGTTTGACCATGACCAAGCCTTCAATCCTGCCTATAAGAGTCTAAAACAATACCTCGAAATCCTCCAATGGTTCATAGAGGAAGATCAGCCTCATTGGAGAACTGATGATTTTGATCCTGAGATCATTTTTCAGACCATTCAACGTGTGAAAGAGTTGGACATTGATCAACTGCTTAGCTCTCTGCCAGAGAAAATTTCTCCTAAATTAACTCGAGCGAGACTTAAAAGCTTTCTTCAGGCGACACAACGGACCATCGAGAAGGACGTGTTCACTCTCTATAAAGTCCTCACTGGAGACACACTTGAAATGCCCAAGGCAAAAACGGGAGACTTTTCTCTGCAACAATCAGTTTAAACCCCCCAATTCATCCGATACAACATCCAATAGATGACGACTCCGGTTACCGACACATACAACCAGATCGGAAATGTCCAGCGGGCGAGGCGGCGGTGACGGTCAAAACGTCCTCTCAAGGCGAAGTAGAAAGTTCGTAACACCATCGGCACAATCACGACGGCTAAAATTGTGTGGGTGATCAGGATAGAAAAGTAAACCGGGCGAATCCACCCCTGGCCCGGGAAGGAGGTCGAGCCGTGGTGAGCATGATAAATGAGATAAGAGACCAAAAAGAGGGTTGAAGTGATCATGGCCAGGATCATGCAAAGGGCGTGGCCGGTCCAGGCCTTCTGCTTAATGAGCCAGTAGCCGAGAAGAATCAAGAGGGTGGTGGTGGCGTTGAGGCCGGCGTTGAGAGCTGGAAGTAAAGCATAGTTAATCATTTTACAGGGATTCTCTGAGCAAGGCGGCGACGTCAGAAGAAAGCTTCTGGAGCGCTCCAGGATCGCTGGCGTCGTAGTAACCCCGGATCTGAGAGTATGGATCCACCAACACGAATCGGATACTATGGAGATTGGGGTCTTCGATCCCATCCATGTAAAAACTGGTGGTGACGCGGGTCAATGTTTCTTTATCACCGGTTAAAAATAACCATCGGCTCGAGTCGGCGTTATAATTTTTTGAATAATCGGCCAAGACCTCAGAGGTATCTCGTTCGGGATCCACGGTGAAAGAGACAAAAGTGACCGAAGAGGGGAGCTGATGTTGCAGCCGCTCCATCTGTTGACTCATCATGGGGCACTGGCCCGCGCAGGAGGTAAAGATGAAATCAGCCACCCAAATTTTTCCGCGAAGGTCCTTTTGTGAAACAAAGCGGCCGTCCCTTTCCGTCAGCGTGAAATCACTTACCGTGCCGTAATGAGGGAGCTTAGGTTTTTGGGACTGCTGGATGAAAAACGCCGCCGGTACCCCCAATAACACTGCCGCGAGGAGAGCCCACAGCAGTTTTTCTTTGGTCATCGCGGCGCGTCGGTCATGACTAAGAGAGTCAGGATAAAACTCAAGACCAGAGGAATCGTGATAATCACATAGAGCAGAATCTTTTCAAACTTCAAGTGCATGTAGAAAAGAGCAACCAGGACTGCCTTGACGACCGCGAGAAAAACCAAAGTTAAAATCGTCAATTGTTTCGCCAAGTGGAGGTTGGCGACGAACAGTTCAAGAACTGTCAAGATCAGTAACGCCCAGAAAATTCGTCCGTATCTGGGTTGCGCGTGTACCACGGTTTCACTCATAGTAAACTCCATTTTTTGTCATTCTGAGCGACTGAGTCTCGCCACCGATAGTGGCGGGACGAAGGAGTCGAAGAATCTTAACTTGATATCAGATCTCTCCACTTCGTCCCCACAGCTTTGGTTCGCCAAAGCAAACCAGTGGGGGGCTTCGGTCGGGATGACAAAAACACTTGCCTCAGAACGATATTTGTGACGTTAAATCAAATACACAATCGTGAACAAAATAATCCACACCAAATCCACAAAGTGCCAGTAAAGCCCTACAATCTCGACTCCCCGGCACTGATCCTGGGTGTATCCTCCCCGCACGGCTTTGATAAAAACCGAAATCAAAGAAAGCACACCAATGAAAACGTGGGTTCCGTGAAACCCGGTCATGGTGTAAAAGCAGGAACCGAAGAGGCCGCTGTTAATCGTGAATCCATGATGGATCAATTCCCGGTATTCTTTCATCTGAATTCCTAAAAAGAGCGCGCCTAGCAGAATCGTTAAAAGAAGGCCGACTTGCAGTCCTTCTTTGTCTCCCCGCTGGATGGCGGCGTAAGCCAGCACCAGCGTGGCGCTACTACAAATAAGAATAAAGGTATTGAGCGCGGTTAAGGGAATATTGAGAACGGTCGAGGGGATTGGCCAACTCGGCGTTCCGGAACGCAAAATAATATAAGACCCAATCAGCCCGGTAAAAAACATGATCTCCGAAGCCAAGAAGACCCACATCCCGAGTTTTCGGGTGTTGATTCCAAAATTGCCAATGGTGTCTGAAGCTAGTATGGGGTATGCCATTATTGCGACTCCTTATATTTTATCACCCATCATAACGATTGTCAGGACGAAAAGATAGAGAATCGAAGCCAGAAAGAATTTCTTCGCGTAAAGATCTTTCTGCCGCAGCCCTAATAAGAACGCGCTCGATCCGGCAAAAGCCATTCCCATGAGAAGGGCCGAGAAAAAGTAGACCACGCCGCTCATGCGCAAGATACACGGGACCAAGGTGACGGGAAGAAGAGCCGAGCAGTAAAGAAGGATTTGCCGCGTGGTGCTCCTGCCATCGGTGTCCAGCACCATTAACATCGGAAATCCGGCGCGCGCGTATTCTTCACGGCAAACCCACCCAATTGCCAGAAAGTGGGGCAGCTGCCACAAAAATAAGATGGAGAAGAGAATCCATGCCTCCATGCCCAGCTCGCCGCGGACAGCGGTCCAGCCGATGACAGGGGGAAGCGCTCCTGGGATAGCTCCGACCAGGGTGCAGAGTGACGATCGTTTCTTGAGCGGAGTATAGACAAAGAGATAAATGGCGAGAGTGATGACGGCTAAAAGAGATGTTAGAAGATTGACGAAAAAAGCCAAAACTAAAATTCCAACTACAGAAAGAATGATTCCAAAAGAGAGGGCTTGTTCCGGCTGAAGGCGGCCTGTGGGGAGAGGGCGATTTTGAGTTCTTTTCATCTTGGCGTCTGTTTCTCTCTCTAGATATTGATTCAAAGCGTTAGCGCCAAAACCAACTAGAGCGGCTCCAACCAACGTTACCAAGAGGAGTGGAAGATTCACAGCGTGCCATGATCCCATGTAGAAACCGAGCAGGGTCGTCAACACCGCCAAAAGTGTCAAGCGGGGTTTGGTCAGTTCCACGTAATTCATCAGGGAGCCGGTGGAATAATGGGCTGCTTTCGGTAATGGATTTAAAGAATTAGCACGGTCCATTGTTTGTCGTTTGAAACTGTTTAAAATATCGCAGGGTTAAAAGAACGCTGGTCACAAGAATCAGGGCCCCTGTCGCCTGGTGGGCGGTGGCGAAAAAAACTTCCGCCGGCCGCGGAACGGCCGCTTTTTCAAGCAGGATCTTAAAGATAAACGCGCCGAATCCAAGAAAAATCTGAACGATCACTAACATCCCAAGAGAAATCGCCGGGACAACCAGCTTTTTGACGCTTGGATACTGTTTTGGAATCTTGATAACCACTAAAAGAGCGTGCACAAAAATTAAGAAAGCCCCGGTGAAATGCCACATCAACCCGTGGTTTCCGCCGGTATGGCGCACGGTCGCGCCGGCGATCAGTTGAAGATAGATAAAAACGGTTGTGAGAATGAGAAGCGGGTAAAGCGGTTTGGCGAAGGCGGGTGGAATAGGGGATTTTTCATTCCAGCCCGGAGAAGCGACCAAAGCCAGCGCCGCGACCAGGCAGAAAAATGTCTGCGCGATACAAGCGTGGAGGATAGAAATAACGTCGGGCAGAAAGTGGATGACGGTAACTCCTCCGAGGATTGCCTGAACGATGACCAGGAGAGAAGCGGAAACTCCCAGCCAGCGGACGGAAGCTCTTTTTTCGGTTTTCAACAGCCATACGGTTAAAACAAAAGTCAAAATGCCGACAATTCCCGCGATCACTCGGTGGGTATGTTCAAAACGGATCCCTCCGATCATCGGCGGGAAAAATTTCCCGTAAGAAAGAGGCCAGTCCGGAACGGAGAGGCCGGAACCGGTGCTGGTAACCAATCCCCCTGCGATGATCAGAAGAAACGTCACTCCTGTTAAGAACTGAGCAAAACGGTGGAGTGTCCTATTTTCCATTTTCCATTTTCCGTTGTTCCGTCTGCGCCAGCCAATCTTTTTCTCGTCCAGGGAGGCTGTATTCATAAGGCCCGTGATAGACGGTCGGGATGGTTTCATAATTTCCATGTTTTGGAGGAGAGGGAAGAGTCCATTCCAGCGTGTTGGCCTGCCACGGATTTTCCTCCGCTTTTTCTCCACGGAAAAGACTTCCAAAGAAATTAATCAAAAATGGAATTTGAGCGATCCCCATCACGAACGCGCTGTAAGTGATGAAAACGTTGATCGGTTGCAAGTGCTGTAAATGGGCGTACTGAGTCGGGTCGTAGATCCGCCGCATCATTCCGCCGATCCCCAGAATGTGCATGGGGAAGAAGGTGCAGTTGTAGGTGATAAACGTGGTGAAAAAATGTATTTTGCCCAAATGTTCATTCATTTTGCGTCCGAACATTTTAGGATACCAGTAATAAACACCGGCGAAAATACCAAAGATACTGCCGCCGAAAAGAACATAGTGCAGATGCGCGATGACAAAATAGGTGTCATGGACGAAGATATCAACGGGAGTTGAAGCCAGAAAAATCCCGCTCAAACCGCCGATCACGAACATCGAAACGAACGCGATCGCGTTAAGCATCGGGGTCGTGAAACGAATCGAACCGCCCCACAATGTCCCCAGCCAGTTAAAAGTTTTGATTGCCGAAGGGACGGCAATGACCATGGTGGAGACGAGAAAAGTCGTCCCCAGCATCGGATTCATGCCGCTCTGGAACATATGGTGTCCCCAAACGATAAAACCAAGAAAAGCGATACTGCCAAGGGCGTAGATCATGGAGTGGTAGCCGAAAATCGGCTTCCTGGAGAAGACCGAGATGATTTCTGACGTAATTCCCATGGCGGGGAGGATCATGATGTAAACTGCCGGGTGCGAATAAAACCAGAAAAGGTGCTGCCACAAAAGCGTTTGCCCTCCTCCCTCCGAGAGAAAGAAGGTGCTTCCAGCGACTCGATCCAAGAAGAGCATCGCCAGAGCCGACGCCAGCACGGGCGTCGCTAATAAAGCCATGATGGCAGTGATCAACAATGCCCACACCGGCAACGGCATCCGGAACAATGTCATCCCCGGAGCGCGGCAGTTGAGGATGGTGGTGATGTAGTTGACCGCTCCCATGATCGAAGAGCTTCCAACGAGAAAAAGACTGATCAACCAGAGGTTTTGGCCGATCGGTTCAATCTCACTTAAAGGAACGTACGCCGTCCAACCCGTGGCGGCGGGCCCAGTCTGCATAAAAAAGCCGGCGAGCATGATGACGGCCGCTGGAGGAATGAGCCAGTAGGAAAGCATGTTCAGAAACGGAAACGCCATGTCTTTAGCGCCGATCTGGAGCGGAATCAAATAGTTCCCAAATGTTCCCACCAGCACCGGAATCACGACAAAGAAAATCATGAGGGTACCATGCATCGTGAAAAGAATATTGTAAAATTCTGGAAGCATCACGCCGCCGACCAGCATGTTGTCAGGAAACCACTGACCAATCACCGGAATGGGTTTGCCAGGAAAAGCCAACTGCCACCGGATCATCATGGCCAGAAATCCGCCGATCAGGGCCATGAAGAGAGCGGTGAAAAGAAACTGAATCCCGATGATTTTATGGTCGGTGGAGAAGATGTATTTACGGATGAACCCTAGTTCTTGATGAGTATGTTCACTGCTGGAATGAGCTTTGTCCATTTTCCATTCTCCATTTTCTATTTTCCGTTTTTAGCCATTTCCTTTTGCATCCATGTCTGGAACCCTTCCTGGGTGTGAACCGTCAAGAACCCCCGCATCCGGTAGTGCCCCAGACCACAGAATTCGGCGCAGGCGATTTCAAACTTGCCCGGTTTCGTTGCCTGAAACCAAATTTCCGTCGGTAACCCAGGGACAACATCCTGCTTAATCCTGAATTCAGGAACAAAAAAACTGTGAATGACCGGGTGCTTGCCGTCTTTTGAAATAGAGATAAGTTTGACACGCACCGGCTGGTCCACCGGGATATGAAGCTGGTTGATTTTGACGATATCGTCCGAAGTTCCCAGTTTGCTGTCGGAACCGGGATATTTGATGTTCCAAGCGAACTGCTCGGCGGCTATCTCGACGGGGAACGCGTTCTCAGGGATCTTCCCTTTGACAAACCCGTAAGTTTTTTGGCTGGCAAAAGCCAGATAGACCATGATCAGCGCCGGAATCGCCGTCCAGATGATTTCAAGACGGTTATTGCCGTGATAATAAACGGCTTTGACCCCTTCTTTCCTGCGGTAACGAACAAGGAAATAGATGAGAAGTCCTTGAACGACGAAAAAAACCGCCCCCGTAATATAGAGGATCAGGTAAAAAATCCAATCCATTCTGCCGGCGTAACTGGAAGCTTCATCCGGCAGCCACCATGTTTTCTTTCGCTGATAGGCGTTGATGATTGCTGTATCGTCAGCTCCGGCGTCCGACATGGCTACCGTTGCTGAAGCGTTGCCAGCGGCAGTTGCGGGCGCGGTGGGAGCGGTCTCAGGCAAAGCGGTGGGTTGAAAGGTAAAATCAATAGTTTTAACGGCGGCTCCCTCGACAGAGACTTTTTGAGAGAGAATCCCAAGTTTTTCATGCCAGGCCTCGATCTCGTAACTGCCATCCGGCAGGTTCTTCAGTTCAAACATGCCATGATCATCTGTCACGCTAAAAAACGGGTGACCCATGACTCCGGCGTAGCTCGCCATCCAAGGATGGACTTCGCACTTAAATTTCACCATCACTTCCGGGGAATCAAAACTTTTTTCCAACTTCATCCCTTTCAGAGGCATCCCGAGGTTGAACTCCTTATTTTTTTTGGGTAAGGCGTGAACATTATGAAGGGTCGAGTCGCTGTTGAGAATCTGAAGGGGCTGATTTGTTTGAATTCCAAAAACGTGAGGAAAATAACGGCATCCCTTTTGATCTAGAACAAAGGGCTTCTTTGGCGCTTCAAATTTCTTACCTTCCAATCCTTTTTTGACATAGATAAAAACGTTCTTGAGTGTTCCATTAGAATTCAACACCACATCTTCTTGAAGAACCTCTTCTGCGTGGAGGTGAGCGCAGGTGGGATCTGCGTCCATTCGGATTTCTTCGGGCTTTGGTGGAGTTCCCTTGAAAGTGACTTTACCGGAAACCGTTCCCGCCATTACTTCCAAATCGGATAGAACAAATCCAAATAATAAAAAAAACAAAACAGCTTGTTTTGAAGCTCTCATTGGAGTACGCCGCCTTATCCTTTATATCGGAACGTGATCTCTTGGATTTCTTCTGGAGAACCAATAGTTACCGATTGAGACAAGACACCATATTTTTCATGCCACGCTTCGAGGACATATTGTCCGGGAGGGAGATCCTTGATTTGAAATGCTCCTTCTTCATTGGTCACGTTGTAAAAAGGATGATCGAGCACACCGATATAGCCGGACATCCAGGGATGGACTTCGCATTTGACCTTAACCATCACCTCTGGTGCGATAAAGGTTTTTGTCAGTTTCATCCCTTTCATCGGCATTCCCAGATTAAATTCTTTTGTGTTTTTAGGAAGGGCATGGACGTTGTGTAAAGTATCATCGCTGTTGAGAATTTCGAGCGGCTGGTTCGACTGGATTCCGAAAACGTGCGGTTCATACCGGCATCCAAGCTGATCTAGGACAACGGGCGTCTTCGGCGCCTCAAAAGTTTTTCCGGTAAGCCCTTCCTTTATATAGACAAAAACGTTCTTCAACGTTCCATTCGGGTTGACAACGACTTCTTCTAAAAGAATGCCGTCGGGATGGGTCATTTGGCACGCCGGATCCGCGTCAGCGCCGATTTTTTCAACAGCGGGAGCCGTTCCTTCAAAGACGACTTTTCCTGAAACGGCCGCGGCCATCGCCGCTCCCGAGAAAACGATGGAATAAGTTAAAAAACAGGTTGCCGCCAGCAGTAATGAAACGAACTTTTTCATAAAATTCCTCCTTTGTCTATAGAACCTATATTCTATGCAAACGCCCGATTTTTGACAATGGATTTTTTATCGTCCGCATCCAGCTACCCTGACCTAGATCATACTTTTCCCTCCCGGTTGGCGGTATCCTAGACCGATGACAACCGACGCTAAAGAAAAGAAATTCATCCTTTTTACCTCCGTCATTAAACCTTACGCGACCGACACCAAAGAATCCCGTTTTATCAACCCGATGGAGCTCTTTGAAAACCAGGTAACTCGTTTTCAAGGGCCTTTCAGTCCGCGGATCAACCACCCGACCCACGCGTTCTACCTGATGGCCGCCAACATTGACGCGCATGTCAAAATCCTCGATTTTCCCTCGGAGGAAGAATTGGTCGAGGCCCTTCGCGAGCGGCCCTATGACTATGTGGGAATCAACTCAATCATTATGAACTTTGAGAAGGTAAAAAGAATGGCGCCGTTGATTAAAGCGATCCAGCCGAAGACGAAGATTATTCTGGGAGGGCATATCACCAACGACTCCGCGGTTGAAAAAGAGATCACCGGCGTTGATTATTTCGCGAAAGGAGACGGAGTCCTTTTTATGCGGCAGTTGTTGGGACAGGATATTACTCAGCCGATCAACCATCCCGTCCTTCGAGCCGGCATCGGACTGCGGCTTTTCGGGATTCAATTGGGAGAAAAACGGAGGCCGACCGGCATTCTCATCCCAGGGATGGGATGTCCCCAGCGCTGTTCCTTCTGCAGCACTTCTAATTTCTTTGGAGGGAAATACCTTCCTTATTTAAAGACCGGTCAACAGCTTTTTGAAGCCGCCGACAAAACGGCGCGGCATTTAAAAACAGACAACTTTTTCGTCATGGATGAGAATTTTCTGCTCCAAGGCCAAAGAGCCAAAGAATTGAAGGCGCTCATGGAAAAGCACCGGAAACCGTGGAATTTCCAGATCTTCTCATCGGCCAACGCGATTCACCGGTTTGATTTTGACGAACTGTTGGAAATGGGAATTGACTGGATCTGGATCGGGCTTGAATCGAAGTTCCATCTTTTTCCGAAGTTCAATAATATTGATTTGAAAGCGACCGTCGCCGAATTGCAAAAACGGGGGATCAAAATTCTGGGTTCGACGATTATCGGAATGCCGGAACACCATGCCGGGGCGGTCGTGGAAGAGATCGAACATTCGTTGAGTTACGGGACGGTCTATCATCAATACATGCTGTATACGCCGTTACCGGAAACTCCTCTCTGGCGGGAACTCAAAGAGAAGGGGGTTATTTTGGATGTTCCCCGCGAAGATATCCACGGGCAATTCCGGTTTAACTTCGTCCACCCGCATCTCTCACGGGAGGAATCGGAGAAATATATCAATCTCGCGTTCAAAACAAACTATGAACGGCTGGGGCCGTCCATGTATCGGATGATGAAGGTTGATTTTCAGGCGTATCAGTATCGAAGCAAGATGAAACACCCTCTGATCCAGATGCGGGTCCAGAAGCTCAAGAAAAAATTCTATGCCTATATTCCCGCTCTCTGGGCGATGGAGAAGTATTTTCATCGGATCAATGAAAAAGTATCTCGGGAGATACGCCAGCTCCGTCAAGAAATGGAAGGAGAGTTTGGCATTAGAGGAAAAATCACTAAGGCAATCGGGCCCCTTTTATTGTTCACCTGCCGTTTAGAGGACCGCCGCATCAGCGCCGCTCAGCGCCTTAAGAAGACGTTTGATCCGGACCTGTTGGTCACTGTGACCCCGGGTTTTCCGGTCAATGGGACTCGAAATTACCATCAATTGGCTTATTAATGAATAGAATTTCCCGCGGTCTTGCCGTAGAGTTACCACACGAATCTCCTCTCCCCCTTTTGGGGGAGGGGGCTAGGGTGAGGGGGTAAAGAAAAATACTCCGTGTTCTTGGCACGGGGAGCATTCATTAGAGGGAGGTGGCGAGATGGTCCGATGGGGACAAGGAGTGGACAACGGAATTCGCGCCGTTGTCTATTTGTCAAAACAGGATACGCGTCGAAGAGTCCCTTTGAAAGAAATGGCAAAGGAGCTTAGGGCTTCGTCCAGTTTTCTGGCAAAGATCATGCAAACTTATTCTCGTGCCGGTATCGTCAGCGCCAGCCGCGGGGCGAAAGGGGGTTATCTATTAAAGAGAACTCCCGCCAAAATTACTCTCCGGGATCTGGTCGAGAACCTGATGGATTCAACGCCCCTCGGCGCCTGCCCGATGATCGGCCGTGTCTGTCCTCGCCAGAAGGAATGCTCTGTCTGCACGGTGTTAGTTTCTATCGAAAAAGAGGTCTGTCGGTTGGTCGAGGAGAAGACGCTCGTGGACCTTTGCGCCGGGGCAGCGCTATCCTAAAAAGTGAAAATATGCGAACGCTCTCTCTTGGACGAACCATTTGCGCTGAACCTTACCGGTTATTTTTTCCGCTTGGAATTCTGATAGGTATTGCGGGAGTGAGCCATTGGCTTTTCTTTGGGCTGGGATGGGTTCCCTCCTATTCTGGTTTTTTTCATTCTTCTCTGCAAATACAAGCTTATATGGCTTGTTTTGTCCTTGGGTTTTTGCTGACATTTCTGCCAAGATTCACTTCGGCGGCCGTCGCTGCTCCACGAGAACTTTCCTGGTTTTTAGTTTTAATACTCGCGAACGCGCTTTCCCTCTTTCTAAAACAATGGATCTTCGCGGAACTTTGTTTCGCCGGACTGCTTCTGCGGCTGATCTTTTTCGCCAGGCGGCGATTCACTTCAGAAAGGATGGATTCAGCTCCCCCTGAATTTATCTGGATGCCGATCGCTCTTCTTCATGGAATTCTGGGGAGCTTACTGCTGGTGTTAGGACAGATGAGACTGATTTCTCCTTGGTTTCTCAGTGTTGGGAAAGGAATGGTCCAGCAGGGGTTTCTGTTGTCGGTTGTTTTGGGGATCGGTGGGTTTTTGATCCCGCGCTTGATGGGACTTTCTCAACAGGAGGGCATGTCTCGGAGTCAGCGGATTTGGATAAACCTCGCCGCTGGAGCCATTCTTTTCTCAAGTTTCTGGGTGGAGGGCTTCGGGCAAGTCAGTTTGGCCTACGGTTTGCGGGCGGCCGCTGCGGCTTTTGCTTTTCTTCGTTCAGGGCTTTTACAGAACCGGCCGAAAGCGCCCGATTTTTTTCTGAAACTCCTCCGGCTCTCCATCTGGATGATTGTCATTGGCTACTGTTTGGGGGCGTTTTTGCCGCGGCATAAAACGGCCATGCTTCATTTTGTTTTTATCGGCGGCTACAGCTTGATGACTTTCGCGGTGGCGACCATGGTGGTCTTGAGCCATGGCGGGGAAGGGGCAAGACTTCAAAAACCTCTTTGGATTCTGAATCTGATCGCGGTCACTCTGCCGGCGGCGTTAGCGTTTCGTCTGGCGGCGCAGTTTTTCCCTGTTTTTTATTTCCAGTTATTAGGAATCAGCGGGGCTATTTGGTTAACGGCCGCGGTCAGCTGGTTCTTTTTTATTTTGCCGAGGGTTTTGCGCCTGCCAAAAGCCGGGGAGTTTGAACAGCTTCACGCGCAAATGAAAGAACGAATCGCCAACCTGCAAGGCCCG
>CAYJQR010000056.1:0-12854 GCA_964372345.1 uncultured Planctomycetia bacterium
AGGGAGGGGAGTGTAAAAAGATACCCCGAAGCTTGCTTCGGGGAGACTTCATTAACGAGGAGGAAAAGATGAAAACTGTATTAGGACTGGTATTGATCGGAATCGCGAGCCGTTTGCTGTCGCTCCCGCATGGGTTGTCTTTGACGGCGGCGGTGATTCTATTGGCGGGAGCGCGCCTAGGTTTGAAGTACGCCGCGCTGGTTGCTTTGGTAGTCATGGGAGTCGGCGACGCCTTTAAAGGGTTTCACCAGTTGATCCCCTGGACATGGACAGGAGCGATCTTGATTGCCGGCGTCTCGCTGATGATTAGGAGAAGACAATCCTATCCGCGGATCGGACTGGCTTCTATGATTGGGTCTACTGTTTATTATCTCTGGTGTGAATCTGGCATTTGGATTATGGGGAACTGTTTGCCCGGGGAAAGACTTTATCCATGGGACCTTAGCGGACTAGTCCATGTTTATCAATCCGGGTTGAATCATTATCTTTACGCGTTAGGAGGGAATTTGGCGTTCACGCTGGTCCTCTTTGCCATCGCCAAGAATTTCTCGAAGTTACCGGCAGATGTAATCGTTACCCCTGCGCCAGCACCTGTAGAGCAGAAAATCCGTTAGTCATGGGGAATTTGATCCTTATTACAGGGGGATGCCGCAGCGGCAAAAGCCGGTATGCGGTTGAGAGAGCGAAGCAGGCTTCAGAGAAATCTCTTTATGTGGCAACTTGCCAACCTTCGGATGCGGAAATGCATCAAAGAGTGGAGAAACATCAAAGAGAGCGCCCGTCCGGGTGGGATACTTTAGAGAATCGTTGGGACTTAGACCAAGCGCTGTTGGAAAAACAAAACCAATACGATTGCTTTCTGGTGGATTGCGTGACAATGTGGGTCTCCTATCTTTTGACGCACGGGGAAAGTGATGCGGAAATTTTAGAGAAAACAGAACGTTTCATTACTGCGATTGAAACGATTTCTTCCGTAGGGGCAGGCCCCCGTGCCTGCCCTGTCGTGATTGCCGTCACCAACGAGGTCGGTTGGGGAATCGTTCCGGAAAGTGAAAGCGGACGACGGTTTCGAGATTTGGCGGGGATGGTGAATCAGAAATTAGCCCAAGCGGCGGATGAGGTGATTTTAATGGTCGCTGGGATTCCAATACACGTAGGGGCACGTGTCCCCATGCCTGTCCGATGACAATGTAGGGGCGGGCCTTGTGCCCGCCCTGATAAAAAGGGCGACCACAAGGGTTGCCCCTACACAATACCCATGAATAACATTTTGCAACATCAATTGAATTATCAAATTGAACCTTTGGACGCCGATGCGATCGTTGCCGCCCAGCACCGCCTCGATCATCTCACCAAACCCCAGGGAAGTCTCGGCCGGTTGGAAGAAATTGCCTGCCAGCTTGCCGGAATCCAACGAAAAATTCTCCCGCGAGTTGCCCGAAAAACGGTTTTTGTCATGGCGGCCGATCATGGCGTGACCGAAGAAGGAATCAGCGCTTATCCCAAAGAGGTCACGGCCCAGATGGTGTTGAATTTCCTGCGAGGGGGAGCGGCGATCAATGTGTTGGCCAAACAGGTTGGCGCCAAAGTGATTGTGGTGGATATGGGCGTAGATTACAATTTCAATCAACATTCTGATGTTGTAGGGGCGGGGTTACCCCGCCCCTGCTTCAAGGATTCCAATGGATTAGTTCGCGCGAAGGTAGCATCTGGGACGAAGAATTTCCTCAAAGAACCGGCCATGACGTCGGAACAACTCAATCAAGCCGTTCAGACCGGATGGAACTTAATGGGAGAAGAAATTGAACGAGGGGTGGATCTGGCGGCGATCGGCGATATGGGGATCGGAAACACAACAGCCGCCAGCGCGCTCACAGCGGTTCTCTGTGGCAAAGACCCTCTGGAGGTCACTGGCCATGGAACCGGTATCGGTGAAGATGCCAGATTTCATAAGGCGAATGTCATTCGCCGGGCGATTGCGGCGCGACAATCAGTTCCTGATGATCCGCTGGATGTCCTGCAAAAGCTGGGTGGTTTTGAAATTGCCGGAATGGTCGGAGTAATCTTTCGGGCGGCGCAAGAAAGAGTTCCAGTAGTCCTTGACGGTTTTATTACCAGCGCCGCCGGATTAGCTGCTTATTGTATAGAGCCCAAAGTAAAAGATTTTCTTTTTGCTTCCCATCTCTCAGTGGAACGGGGGCACCAGGTTCAGCTAGAGAAGATGGGATTAGCGCCATTACTTAATTTAGGACTTCGACTAGGGGAAGGGACTGGTGCTGTTTTAGCGATGCACTTACTGGAAGCGGCCTCCCGAATCTTGAGCGAAATGGCAACCTTCGAACAGGCGGGAGTTTCTGGAAGTAGTAGATAGGTCATGTGTTGTCATCCCGAGCGAGCGAATGAAATGAGCGAGTCGAGGGATCTATATTAGATTCTTCGACTTCGTCCCGCCCGCCAGACTTCGTCTGGCGAGGCGGACTTCGCTCAGAATGACAGCAATAGAAGAAGATATCTATGAAAAAAGGACGTTGGAAATTTTCTATTTTAGCAAGTGTAATTGCTCTAGGCATGACAATTTCATTGCCTGCCCATGCCAAGCCCCACAAGACGATTCCGGTCGAGGTCATCGTTGATTTCGGCCCTGCCGGCAAGCCGGGTGTTCAAAAACAAGTCGAAGTGAGCAAGGGCTCAACGCCCAAGGATGCTGTTTCGACAATCCTGCCGATCTTGACCGGCGTGGCTTGTTGCGATACTCGCGAGATCATTTCCATTGACGGCATCGCCGTCAACCCGGTCAAAAATCAATGGTGGATCTGCCAACTCAACGGTTCCAAGAAAGTCAGCCCTCAGAAAACTCAATTGAAAGCCGGGGACGTCGTCCAGTGGTCTTATATCACCGAAATACAGTAATTCTTTGTTTTGTGATCACCGCACAAATCATGAGTGGAGAGTTCCCTGCATGGGGGGCCGCCTTGCGCGGGACAGTTCGAACGTCACCGCCTTACCCGGCGCCGGAGCATATAGCCGTCAAAAAAGAAATCCACCATTGCGGAGCCGCGCAAGTGTCTCAAAAGTTAATCATCGGGCCGGACGGAGAAGTTCAAAACGCGGTGGTTTCTCTCATCGGAGAATTCAAGGCCGAAGAAAAATGGGAAAAAAATAGGGGTCAGACCCCTATTCTGGCGCAGAGGGATTGTCAGTTTCTGCCGCATATTTTACTGGTCCCGCAGGATCATCCTTTTTTGATTACCAATGAAGATCCCATGGCTCATGATGTGCGCGCGTTTTCAGGGAGTAAAATGCTGACTCGTTTTGAAATGGATACTGGAGATACCCCTGTTGAGAGGAAATTCACAGAAACCGGCCCCATTGTCATTCGCTGCGGTCTGCACAAATGGATGCACGCGTTTGTCATTAGTACCGAACATTCTCATTATACGATTACTGATGAGCGGGGAGAATTTCAGTTAACCGATCTGCCGGTCGGTCAGTTTCAGGTAAAGATATGGCATGAGGTTTTGGGAGAAACAATCCATTCTGTCACCCTTCAAGAAGAATCTTTCAGCCGGCTGGATTTCACTTACACAACGGTAGATCAAGAAAAACCATGATACATCGGTTCCTGCTGGCCATTCAATTCCTGACAATTTTCCCTCTCTCCCTTCGGGCAGCGCGCGAGCGGGATTTATCCGGCTCGATGGCGTTTTATCCCGTCGTTGGCGCCTTGATAGGGGCGATTCTTTGCGCGGGAATGGTTTTATCGAGTTTTGTGTTCCCTCTGGGAATCAGCGTTGCCTTAACGATTCTTTTGTGGGTGGTGATAACAGGGGGATTTCACTTGGATGGCCTAGCCGATACCCTGGACGGATTTATCGGCGGAAAAGACAAAGAATCAACGCTCTCCATCATGCGCGATCCAGCGATTGGAACAATGGGAGCGCTGGGAATTTTCTTCGTGTTGACCTTGAAGGGGGTTTCTCTCTTCGCAATCGAATGTAGGGGCGGGGTTACCCCGCCCCTACAAGGGCTGATTTTATCATTTGTCCTGGCGGCAGGGAGATATCTGATGGTGCTAGGGGCGTTTGTTTCGCGTTATCCTCATGTAGAGGGCGCGGGGAAGAATTATATCGGGAAAATCCCATTGTCTGTTTTCTTGTCAGCTTCTTTGTTCATGCTGGTGATTGCCATTGTGACTTTTCAAATAAAAGGACTACTCTTGCTTTTAGCGGCTCTCGGCGGATCAGCTCTTTGGGTTTTTTACTGCCACCGGCGAATCGGCGGAATGACAGGGGATAATCTGGGGGCTTTGGGAGAGACGAGCGAAGCGGTATTACTGTTGTTATTGACGGTTAACCCTATTTAAAGATAGGCGGTGGAAAATGCCTGAATCTAAAAGTGAGCGCTTTACGCCCGTGGGTGAATTTGAAAAACATCTCAAAGAAGGAGTTTACCGCGCCATCTATTCCAGACGCGACATCAGAAGTCAATTTCGCGATCAGCCGATCCCGGAGGATGTCTTGGCGCGCGTCCTCCAGGCCGCGCACCACGCGCCGTCAGTCGGATTCATGCAGCCATGGAATTTCATTCTCGTGGAGAAACTCCAGATTAGAAAAGCCATTCATGACGCGTTCAAACGCGCCAACGAGGAAGCCGCTCTCATGTTCCCGGGAGAAAAGAGAGAACGGTATCGAAGTTTTAAACTGGAGGGGATACTGGAGTCGCCTCTCAATATTTGCGTCACTTGTGACCGCGATCGCTTCGGTCCAGTGGTGATTGGACGAACCGCTAATCCAATAATGGATTGTTTCAGTTCAGTATGCGCCGTCCAAAATCTATGGCTGGCCGCGCGGGCGGAAGGTCTGGGCGTGGGATGGGTCAGCATTCTGCATAATCCAGACTTGATGAAGATCCTCAACTTGCCGAGTCATGTGATCCCTGTCGCGTATCTTTGTATCGGATATGTGACGCACTTTCCCGACCGTCCTGAACTGGAAACGGCGGGCTGGTTACCCCGTCTGTCTTTAGAACAAATCGTTTTTTATAACCGGTGGGGGGAGCCGATGTCAGAAAATTTGGCCAACGCTCTACGAAGCAGTGAATTAGCCGGTGATTTAACTTAAAAAGATGTCTTCTCCACACCTTTACCAGCACGGCTCGAATGAGCTGAATCTCGACAGGGAATCCCGCAGGGGGTATCTTGATTTCAGCGTCAATGTCAATCCGTGGGGTCCACCCGCTCCGGTTGAGCAGATCCTTCGAAGATCAGCTTCTCTGATCACCCAATACCCATCCATGGAAAGTCAGGAGCTCAAGGAGGCAATCGCTCAGTTTCACCAGATCAGGCCGGAACAGATTCTGGTTGGAAATGGAGCAACAGAACTTATCTACCTCACCGCTCAGATTCAACGGGGAAAAGCCGGGTTCTTCTTTGTCCCAACCTTTAGTGAATACGAGAGGGCACTTAAAGCGGCCGGATGCAGAGTTAAATTCGGGGACGGTTCTATCCTCGTTGACATTGTTTTCCTCGGCAATCCCAATAATCCAACAGGGATTCTTGTCCCAAGAGAAGATATCCTAAAAAAAGCGCGCTCTAACCCCAAAACTCTGTTTGTCACGGATGAAGTTTTTATGGATTTCTCCGATATCCGGCAGAGCGTATTAAAAGATACTCTCCGTTGTCGGAATTTGATAGTGATTCGTTCACTCACAAAACTCTTTGCCGTTCCCGGCTTAAGGATAGGATACGCGGTAGCCCATCCAAAGATCATCGAATCCCTCGCCAAACGCCAGCCCCCCTGGTCGGTCAACACCTTGGCACAGGAAGTTGGAAGGCGATGCCTGGAGGAGAAAGAATATATCGAACAATCGAAACGAAAAATTCAAGAAGCCCGCGCCTCATTTTTCGAGCGGCTCTCCGCGGTCTCATGGTTGAAACCCTATCCGAGCCAGGCGAATTTCATTCTTTGTGAGATTTTGGATAAGCAATTAACCTCCACCCAGCTCCAGCAGAAATTACTCAAACAAAAAATCTTAATTCGGAATTGCGATAATTTTCGCGGGCTGAAAAATGGGCGATTTATTCGATTAGCCGTGCGAAAACCAGATGAAAACGAAGTTTTAATCAAAATGTTAGAGGGCAATATCTCTTCTTCCTCGAGTCTTCGGAAATCTACAAAATTTCTCATGATCCAAGGGACCGGTTCCTCCGTTGGCAAGAGCGTGATCACAACAGCCCTCTGCCGGTTCTTCAAGCAGGAGGGATTCCGTGTAGCCCCCTTCAAAGCGCAGAATATGTCGAATAACTCCTACGTGACCCGTGATGGTGGAGAGATCGGCCGCGCGCAGGCGGTTCAAGCGATGGCCTGCGGCATTGAACCGACTATCCACATGAATCCGATTTTGTTAAAACCGATGACCGACGTCGGTGCTCAGGTGATTGTTCATGGGAGACCGATCGGGACGATGAAAGCGCAGGAATATCAGGAATATACCCACCGGTTAATCCCTTTCATTGAGCAATCACTGGAAGAACTCAAAAAATCCTACGATCTGATTATCATCGAAGGGGCCGGCAGTCCCGCGGAGGTTAATTTATATCAGCATGATATCGTCAACATGAAGATTGCTCAAATGACCAATGCCTCCGTTGTTCTAGTAGGAGATATCGAATGGGGGGGCGTTTTTGCTTCGCTTGTAGGGACTCTGGAGCTTCTCCCATCACAAGATCGAAAACGCGTTAAGGGATTTCTGATCAATAAATTCAGAGGAGATCTCTCCATTCTGGAGCCGGGGCTGCGTTTTTTAGAAGAAAGGACCGGATTACCCGTTCTGGGAGTTCTTCCTTATGACGCGGGATTGCGCATCGAAGAAGAAGATGGAGTCTTCTGGGCGAAAAAAATGGGGACTGTCCCCGCACGGGGACTGTCCCCATTTTCAGAAAATGGAAAATGGAAAATGCCCGCCGGAGGCGGGTCCCTGCCCGCAGGCTGGCAGGCGGGCGCCTCTGGCGGAGAAAATGGAGAAAACAAAAGAATTTTGATTCATGTCATCGAGCTTCCTCGCATTTCCAATCACACCGATTTCGAACCGTTGATGAGGGAACCGGATGTGGAGTTGAATTACATTCGTAGTGTTCCTACACAAATTCCAGATGTCTTAATTCTTCCTGGAACACGGAGCACGATGGCGGATCTGGAGTTTTTACATCGTCAAGGGTTTTTTGAATTCATTCGAGAACATGTTAAGGAAGAAATGAGACTGATCGGAATCTGCGGCGGTTATCAGATGCTTGGAGAAAAGATATTGGACCCGGATCATGTGGAAAGCCACCAGACAGAAATTAATGGTTTTGGTCTGTTTCCTTTCGTTACAAACTTTAGTAAAAAAAAATTAACCACACAGGTTCGAGCCATCCACTTGGAGAGTGGCGAAGAGATCAAAGGATATGAAATTCACATGGGGTTCACGGAGGTCAGTAGGGGCTCAGGGCGAGCGCGCCATGCCCCTACGCCTATCTTCCAAGTAAGCGAACGAAACGGCAAGTCCGTCTCCTCGATGGACGGCGCCGTGAGTAAAGACCATAGAGTCTGGGGAAGTTATATTCATGGTCTTTTTGATGCAGCAGGGTTCCGCCGGTATTTCTTGAATCGAATCCGTCAAGAAAAAGGGTGGGAATCTTTAAGGCCAACGGCGGACATAGACGATTCCTCAACGCAATTTGACCGTGCCGCCGACATGATTCGTCAACATGTTAAAATGGAATCAATTTATGAATGGTTGGGATTTACTGACACTCTCGGTGATCGCCGCCTTTCTGTTGGATCTTTTGCTGGGGGATCCTGAGAATTTTCCCCATCCGGTTCGATGGATTGGGAAGGTCGCGATTCAACTGGAAGCGGGGATGGTTGCTTTATTGGGGAGAAACCGGACGAGCGGCGTTATTTTTACCCTCACCATCGTGGGTATGAGTTATGGGATCACGGCGATCATGATCCAAGGGTTAAGCCAATGGAACCTTTGGATTGGATGGGGATTTCATACCTTCTTGTTATACACGACTTTCGCAACTAGGGACCTTGCCCGGCATTGTCAGAGAGTTTTTAATGCTCTGAAACGAGGAGACCTCTCCCATGCACGCCACGAACTCTCTAAAATGGTCGGCAGAGACACTGAAATGCTGGAAGAAAAGGAAATTGTCCGCGGCTCTGTAGAGAGTGTCGCGGAGAATACCGTGGATGGAGTCATTTCACCCATTTTCTACGCGCTGATCGGTGGGGCGCCGTTGGCGATGGCGTTTAAAGCGGCCAGCACTCTGGATTCCATGGTAGGGCATAAGACTTTCCGTTATCTTCAGTTTGGCTGGGCCTCCGCCCGGTTGGATGATTTTCTGAATTTTATCCCAGCGAGAATTTCCATCTTCCTCTTTCCCTCGGCTTCACTTTTTTGTAATTTATCCGCCATGGATTCATTACGAATCGCTTTACGCGACGGGCAAAAGAGCCAGAGTCCTAATGCCGGAATTCCCGAAGCGGCTGTGGCGGGGGCATTGGGAGTGCGGCTGGGAGGAGTGAATTCTTATCAGGGGATCAGTCGCCCTAACCCAGTGATCGGCGATCGCAAAAGAGAGTTAATTATCGAAGATATCCTGAGGGGTAACCGTTTGATGGTTACTTGCGCTGTCCTATTTTTGATCATTGGAACAGGAGTGAGAATGTGGATAAGATAAATACACCCTGTTTAATGGTCGCCGGAACTCACAGCGGCGTGGGGAAAACGCTGGTCACCATGGGACTGACAGCCGCCCTTAAGGAAAAAGGAAGGACGATTCAGGTTTTTAAAGTCGGCCCCGATTATATTGATTCCAGTCATCACCGCGCCATTTCCGGACGACCCTGTTTTAATCTGGATAGCTGGATGCTGCCTCCGAGCAAGGTAGGGGCGCAATTAATTGCGCCCCTACAAAAGATTTTCAACAAGGGAATGTCCGGCGCTGATGTGGGATTGATTGAAGGAGTGATGGGTTTGTATGACGGATTCAGCGGCAAATCTAACGAAGGAAGCAGCGCGGAGATTGCCAAGCTATTGAATGTTCCGGTTCTCTTGGTCTTGGACGGAAGCGCCCTTGCCCGTTCTGCCGCGGCGATCGTCCATGGATTCACTCAGTTTGATTCGGAGCTGAAATTCGCGGGTGTGTTACTCAATCGAGTCGGAGGAGAGGGACACGCGGCTTTGCTGAAAGAGGCGATTGAAACGGTGACTAAAATTCCAGTCATCGGTTTTATCCCCAGAGACAAAACATTAGAAATTCCAGAAAGACATCTTGGATTAGTGCCGGCGCAAGAACAAGGTTTCCAACAAGCCGTGGATAAAATGAAAGAGTTGATCTGTCGTTATTGTGACTTGAAAAATATGTCCAAGATTACTGAGATATCGCAAGCTGGGAGCTGGGAACTTCCGCCAGAGGCGGATTCGCCTCCGGTGAAAGAAGCTAGGAGCAAGTACAAAAGTGAACTTTCTCCCAGCTCCCAGCTTCTAGCTCCTAGCGCTTTTAAAATAAGAATCGCCTACGCTTGGGACGAGGCGTTTCATTTTTATTATCAGGATAATCTCGATTTTCTAAAGGAACTGGGGGCGGAACTGGTTCCTTTTAGTCCCATTCACGATCATCGGCTTCCTGATGATATCCACGCTCTCTATTTCGGCGGCGGGTTCCCGGAGGTTTTCGCGAAGGACCTCCAGTCCAATATCCCGATGAAGGAGACGATTTTGCTTCACTCCAAACAAGAAATCCCCCTCTACGCCGAATGCGGCGGGTTGATGTATCTTTCAGAGGGGATCACTGACTTAGAAGGAAATTTTTACCCAATGACCGGCGTCATTCCTGGTAAAATCAGAATGACGGATCGGTTGCAGAATTTCGGTTATCAACAGGCCCGATTGATTCAACCGAGTTGGGCCGGCAGCAACAACGCGGTATTTCGAGCTCATGAGTTTCATTACTCTGCTTGGAGCGGTGAAGGAATTTCACCGGCTCACCGAGTTCAAGGAAAGAACGGGGCGGGAGATCGAACGGAAGGATATCTGAATTCACATATCTTGGCGAGTTATCTTCATCTGCATTTTCTGGCGGTTCCTGAGCGTGCAAGATGTTTGATTGAAGCAGCAAAAAAGTGTAAAATGCAAAGCGCACATGGCACAAGATCATAGCTTTGACATCGTTTCAAAGGTTGATATTCAGGAAGTCCGTAACGCGGTCCAAATGTCTCTAAAAGAAATCGTCCAGCGCTACGACTTCAAGGGGACGAGCGCCGGCGTCACCCTGGAAGAAAAACCGCTCCAACTGATCCTGACGGCGGATCACTCGATGCAGATGGAAAATGTCCGTGATTTGGTTTTTACCAAAATGGCCAAGCGGGGGGTCTCAATGAAGGTTTTTAAATCGGAGCCGGAAGAACCGGCTCCCGGCGGGAGACTGCGGCAGAAAGTGACGATCCAACAAGGGATTTCCCAAGAGCAAGCCAAAGCTATCACCCATGCGATTCGCGCCATGGGGCTGAAAGTCCAGCCCCGTATCGAGGGGGACAAAGTCAAAGTAGCCGCGAGGCAGATCGACGATCTTCAGTCAGTCATTGGGTTGCTCAAAGACAAGGATTTTGGGACCGCGATTCAGGTTGAGAATTTTCGCTAATTTTTAGAGAAGAACTTCGCCCAGACGCCGGGCATGGGGAGGGTAGAGAGTTGCTGGGCAGAAATCCATTGCGCTGTAGAAAGATTAGTGGGATAACCGAGTCTTTTGTCGTAAGTCGTAGGTCGTAAGTCGTCAGCATATTTGAGGGTGGTAGTTTCATTGGTTAACTTGGTCTGAAAGAGTTGGAATCGCAGTCGAAAGTGAAGACGAGTGGTTTGTAAAGAAATAGAATCTTCTCCAAGCTGGGTTTTGAATCCATTCTTCTGTAAGAAATCGATCAGCTTCTGCCGGGGATTCTCGCTTGTTTCGATCGGAATCGTCGGGGGTTCCCACATTCCTTTCAAGTGTCCCGTCTGTTTTCGCTGGCACAGTAAGATTTTTCCATTCCGCCGAATCAGGGCGCTGACAAGGTGGACGATTTGGGTTTTCGCGCGCTTGGCTGAGACGGGAAGCTGGTTTTGAATTCCCTGTTTCTTTGCTTGGCAAAAATTTTGAACGGGACAAATCAAACAAGAGGGATTTTTAGGAGCGCAGACGGTCGCTCCCAATTCCATCAGCGCCTGGTTGAAATCTCCGGCCCTTTCTTTTGGAACCAGAGATTCGGCCAATTCCCAGAAAGTTTCCGGATGAGTTTTTGGATTTTCCCGGACGGCAAAAATTCTCGATAAAACCCGGATCACATTACCGTCCACTAAAGGAGACGGTTTATCATAAGCAATCGAGAGAATGGCTCCGGCTGTATAACGGCCGATACCGGGAAGCTGCTGGATTTCTTCGATATCTTCTGGTACTTTCCCATCGTATTTTGAAATAACTTCTTTGCAGGCGGAATGAAAATTTCTGGCGCGGGAATAATACCCGAGGCCTTCCCATGTTTTCAAGATTTTGTCTTCGGGGGCTCTAGCGACGCTTCGCAGAGTAGGAAATTTCTCCAGCCACCGATGGTAATAGGGGATCACGGTGGCCACTTGAGTCTGCTGGAGCATGATTTCAGAGAGCCAGATTTTATAGGGATCTTTGGTATGACGCCAGGGGAGGTCGCGTTGGTGTTTGGCGAACCAATTTAATAATGTAGTCTGAAAACGGAGTTTAGTCATTGGAATTCTAAATGATCATTATAAAACACCTATACCCGCATATACTAGTACAGATGTTTATAATTACCGAAAAATAGTGGATCGTTAAGGCCTAAGAAAAACCCGTTGCGTTTCAGGAAAAACTGTCTACGCTGAGATTCTAAAATCTGTAACGATACTGGCAACTAAAGGGTGAGGTTTTATCCTTTTTTTGACAAGGATATAAATTTTCTCGTAGATTCTCGGTGTGCCGGGTTTTCCGATAACGGCAAGGGGCTCTTTGGAAGGCGCTTTCTTGATCGTGAGTAGGTTAAGAGGGGCTATCCCCAACTTTGATAAGACAAGCCTTCGTGCCAGTTCCACGTCTTGGATTTCAGCCACGATGTCGGGCCGAATCTTCTGCTCAGTAAAATATTCCTGCAGTGAGTGATAAATCTGACTATGGGCCGTCGGCAAAATAAGCGGCGCCTTGTGAAGGTCTTTTGGGATACTTCTGTATTTCCGCGCTAGTTCAGTATGAACACAAAAGACAATGGGTATTTTCCCGACAAGAGTGCTTTCGATTTGTTCATCCAAAGAACCGGCCGGAGCGTCTGTGAGCACGACGTCAAGGAAGTTAGTTTTTAAATGTTCGATGAGACTCCCGGTTCTGTCTTCCTGTACATAAAGGTACGTTTTTGGGGCGATTTTTAAAATGAATTGAAGGAGAATGTCCATGAAGGTCTTCGGGACTGAATCCGGGGCTCCTATTTGGATGCGCATCCGACCCTTGTGTGACAAATCGCCCAGATTATCCAGCATTTCCTGCCCGGTTTCAAAGATCTCCTTGGCGTAGGAGAAAATGTGGCGTCCTTCCTCCGTGAGCGCCAGACGCCTTTTCCCGTGTCGTTCGAAAAGTTTCAGGTTTAAATAACTTTCAAACTGCTTAAGCTGTGTGCTTAAAGTCGGCTGACCAAGCCGCAATTCCTCACTGGCTTTTGACACAGAACCCAGCCGTGCAATCGTATAGAAGTAGTAAAGATGGTGGTAATTGAACGGGATCATATATTCTTTAATTAGATATTATATATCTAAATTATCCATTTTACTAA
>CAYJQR010000057.1:0-12776 GCA_964372345.1 uncultured Planctomycetia bacterium
CAAATTGGGTTATATGTGCGGCTCGGAGTAATTTCTACAAAGTTCCTGCCTCTTTTGGGTCTTTAGGTACACGGCAGTTATCCACAGATCACCCCAGCGAGTTCAATTTTTCTAGAAATTCCTTGCAAGAAAACCTCCATTCGGCACGTCTATATAGGTAAAGAGGCAACCAAAAGGAAGAATTCCACGCGTGGAATAGAAAATAGGGCATTGACAAGATGTATATTATAGTATACAATTGGAGGTGGTCGTGATCGAGCGTTTTGTTGAATATTATTATACTATTGATGACAACGCTCCTTTCAAGGGATATCGCGGAAGCGAAGGAATACTGGAGAGATTATCAGAGGAGACAGCCATGAAATCAAGAATCAACTACCACGATGACCTGATGAAAGATTTAAAGAACTCAAAAACCGCGCTGGCTTATCTGAACGCGGCTTTGAAGGATAAGTACCCGGAAGTGTTTCTATTGGCACTGCGGGATGTCGCCCAGGCCTGGGGAGGGATGACAAAATTAGCCCGTTTATCCAAACGCCCTAGAGTAAGTCTATATAAGATTCTCTCCAAGCAAGGCAATCCCGAGATTCAAAGCTTGGATAACATTCTCAGGGCGATGGGACTGAGATTGGCTGTGATGCCCGAGAAGCATTCCCACCTCAAGAAAGCAGCTTAATCAAACAGCTGGCTGAATTGCCTGTGCCCAAAAAGGGGACAGCGCCCCACCCATACTTGACACGGAGGGTATAATAACTCAATGAAAGTCCTGCTTCAGCTCAACGATATTCATAAAAGTTATGGCGCGCTGGTGATCCTGAAGGGCGCGACCGCTTCTTTCGCCGAGAACCAGAAGGTCGGCGTCATCGGGAGAAACGGCGCCGGCAAGTCAACGCTTTGCAAAATCATCACCGGCCATGAAGAAGAAGATGGCGGCACCATCACTAAAAGTTCTTCTCTTCGGCTCAGCTATCTCGAACAACAAGACCCCTATTCCCTTGAAGAGACCGTGATAGAGTTCCTACGCCGGCACAGCGGTAAGGAAGAGTGGGAGTGCGGGAAAATCGCGGGCCGTTTTCAATTGAAGCGTGGATTGTTGGAGACTCAGATTGGAGCTCTTTCCGGGGGATATCGCACTCGCGTTAAACTCGCCTCAATGCTTCTTGCCGATCCCAATTTTCTGATTCTGGATGAGCCGACAAACTTCCTGGATCTGAAAACCCTGATTTTACTGGAGGAGTTTTTGAAGGATTACCGCGGAGGATTTTTGATTGTTTCGCATGACCGAGAATTCCTCAAAAAAACCTGTGAGGATACTCTTGAGATAGAAAACGGCGGCTGCACGTTTTATCCGGGGTCTGTTGAAGAGCATCTGATCTTTAAAGAAGAGCAGAAGGAACAAGCGATTAGTGACAACAAGAACGTGGAGGCCAAGCAGAAACAACTTCAGGCGTTTGTGGACCGTTTCCGCGCCAAAGCGTCAAAAGCGGCTCAGGCGAAATCTAAAATGAAACAGATTAAAAGAATGAAGACCATTGAGGTCGGGCATCCGCTTTCAAACGTCCGCATCAAAATTCCTCCTGTTGAACGAAAGAACGGCTTTGCGCTTCGATGCGGCAATTTAAGCATCGGTTACCCCGAAAAACAGGTGGCCGGCGGTATCTCCGTGGAGGTGGATCAGGGATCTCACGTTGCCGTGCTGGGTGACAATGGACAGGGAAAGACGACGTTTCTGCGGACGATCGCCGGGGATCTCGCGGTGAAAGGGGGGAGCTATTCCTGGGGGTATAACCTGAAAATCGGTTATTACGCCCAGCATGTTTTCTCGGAGTTATCATCCGACATGGACGTGTATACTTATCTTTCCGAAAAGGCGGACGCTTCGGTTTCACGGCAGGAAATTCTCAATATGGCCGGGAGTTTTCTTTTCAAAGGGGACGATGTGAAAAAGAAATTTTCGGTATTGAGCGGCGGTGAACGGGCGCGGGCCTGTCTGGCAGGGTTACTGTTGGGGAAAAACCACGCGCTATTGCTGGATGAGCCGACAAACCATCTTGATTTCGAGACGGTTGAGGTGCTGGGACGGGCCCTCAAATCCTTCGCCGGGACCTTATTTTTTATCAGCCACGACCGTACTTTCGTTAATTGGGTCGCCACAAAAATTGTCGAGGTCAAGGATGGATCCGTGCGCCTTTACCCCGGGAAGTACGAAGAATATGTTTATCATCTGGAGATGATAGTCCGCGCGGAACTCAATCAATAGATATGACTCATCTATGATACAATTAATTTTTAACAATGTGACGCCATGGCCTTAAGAGAAGAATTTGAGCGGACAGGAAATTGGCTTTTTCGCTGGAGAAGTTATCTCCCGTTATTAATGGCGGGGCTTGTACTTGCCGCTTTGAGGAATTTTAATTATCCGGGACACAATCGCCCATTGGATCAGGCATGGGGACTATTTTGCTTGATGGTTTCTTTTCTGGGGCTTGGGGTTCGGATCATTACCGCCGGTTCCGCTCCGAAGGGGACTTCTGGCCGAAACACGAAGGGGCAGAAGGCGGATTCCCTGAATACCACCGGCATGTATTCGATCGCGCGGCATCCTCTTTATCTGGGAAATTTTTTGATTTGGCTGGGAATTGCCTTATCAATCCGGTCGGTTTGGTTCACGGTAATGACCCTTTTAATCTTTTGGTTATACTACGAAAGAATTATGTTTGCCGAAGAGGAATATTTAAGAAGAAAGTTTGGTCAGGAATATCTGGATTGGACCCAGAAGACCCCTGTTTTCGTGCCGAAGTTTTCACTATGGAAATCGCCGGATCATTCACTGAACATCAAAGCGGGCATTGGAAACGAATACCACGGCCTTCTGGGAATCACATCGGTTTTTGCCGCGCTCGAGATAGTCAAAGAATATATCGTAAGCCGAAAAATCGTATTGGAACCGACCTGGATTTCTCTAATCACCATCAGCGTTGTGGTTTATCTCCTCCTGTTGTTTCTCAAGAAAAAAACGGCCCTGTTAAACAAGGAATTAAGAAACAAAGTTAACTGACCGATTTCTCAAACCAATAAAGGGCGGCTATCTTTTTTAGCGGATTTTTGGTATATTTTAGATTCTATGAATTTGCAACAAGCTATTCAAAAGGTTATAGATGGCAATAACTTATCACGGCAGGAGATGTCGGCTGTGATGGAGGCGTTTCTAGAAGGAAAAGCGACTCCGTCCCAGATGGCGGCGATCTTGGCGGGGCTTCGCTGTAAGGGAGAGACAGCCGAGGAGATTACAGGAGCGGCGGAGGTCATGCGCCGGCAAATGATTCCATTGAAGGCGCCACAGACGCCTCTGCTGGATACCTGCGGCACCGGAGGAGACAATGCGGGTACTATCAATGTTTCGACATTAGTCGCTCTGGTTGCGGCGGGAACCGGAGTCACTGTCGCCAAACATGGAAATCGTTCGGTTTCCAGCCAGTGCGGCAGCGCCGACCTCTTAGAAGCGCTGGGGGTCAAAATTGATCCTCCGGTAGTTGTGTCTGAGCGAGCCCTCCGCGAGATAGGCATCGCGTTTTTGTTTGCCCCTCTCTACCATCCGGCGATGAAAAATGTGGCGCCAGTTCGAAAAGAGCTTGGGATTCGGACAATATTCAACCTGTTGGGGCCGCTTTGCAACCCGGCGGAAGTCAAACACCAGTTGATCGGGGTTTTTTCTCCTCATTGGCTGAGACCGATGGCGGAGGTGATGGATCATTTCGGCGCGAAGCATCTCCTTGTGGTCCACGGCATGGATGGAGTTGATGAAATCAGTTTGAGCGGGCCGACGCGGGTATGCGAGCTGAATCAAGGGAAAATTTCTGAATACGAAATTTTTCCTGAAAAATTTGGCTTCCGCTCTGTCCCCCAGTCAAAAATAAAAGGGGGAACAGCAAAGGAAAACGGTGAAATCGCGTTAAAAATTTTGAAAGGAGAAAAGGGGAGTTATCGCGATTTAGTGATCTTTAACAGCGGCGCCGCTCTCTACGCGGCTGACAGCGCGCCGACGATTGAGAAAGGGATCCGGATCGCGGAAGAAGCGGTTGATTCCGGCAGAGCGTTTGAGAAGCTAAAATTGCTTCAGGAATACTCCCAAAGTTCAACGTAATGCTTTCGGAAATTCTAAAAGAAAAGAAAAGATTCATTGAGAAAACAAAGAGCCGAGTTCCCTTGAAGGAACTCCTTCGGCAGATTGAAACAATCATGGGGCCTCGTTCTTTTCTGAAAGCGATCGTCGGCAAAGGGCGAGAAATATGCCTGATCGCGGAGGTTAAGAGAGCTTCTCCCACGGCAGGGATGATTCGGGAATCTTTTGATCCGGTCGTCATCGCGCAGATTTACCAATCGGCGGGGGCGGATGCCGTTTCCGTTTTAACGGATGAACCCTTTTTCATGGGCTGTCTGGATCATTTACGAGACGTCAAGTTGAACGTGCGGGTCCCTGTCCTGCGTAAAGATTTCATCCTGGACCCGTATCAGATTTATGAGGCGAGGGCCGCGGGGGCGGACGCGGTTCTTTTAATCGCCGATCTCCTTTCGGAAGAGGAACTGAAGGAATTCCTGGAACTGACGCGTTCGCTGAAGATGGAGGCGCTTGTCGAAGTTCACACGACGGATGACCTGAATAAAAGCGTCAAAACAGGCGCCGCGATCATCGGAGTCAATCAAAGGAATCTGCGCACTTTTAAGATCCATAGAGAAGTCGTGGAACAGCTCATTGGGATGGTTCCAAAAGGAAAGATCATCGTTTGCGAGAGCGGTATTCGCGGCCGCGAGGACATTCTCTATTTAAAAACGCTGGGTATTCACGCTGTTTTGATCGGCGAGACGTTCATGCGAAGCGGTAATATCGCGGCGAAGGTTAGAGAGCTTTTGGGAAAAGGAGACAAAAATGTTTGATAAAATGAAGCAATTATACGATTTTCAGAAGAAGGCGAAGGAAATCCAGAAGGAATTGGAGTCGCGGTCCATTGAGGTCTCTCGTGAGAACGGAAAAATCCGGGTTATTTTTGACGGGAGCCAGAAAATGAAAAGCATCGCGATCGGAGAAGAATTGCTGATTCCGCAGAAGAAAGAGTTGTTGGAGCGGTTGATCCGCGACGCTGTTTCCGAAGCCATTGGGCAGTCGCAAAAACTGGCGGCGGGGAAAATGAAAGAGCTTACGGGAGGACTGGGAATTCCAGGAATGTAAAGACGGAATGCCCGCCGGAGGCGAGTCCCTGCCCGCAGGCTGGCAGGCGGGCACCTTCGGTGGAGAAAATAGAGAATGGAAAATGGGAAAAACTAGAACGTTGCCAGACAAAAAAGGGCATTTTGGAGAGTTCGGCGGCAAGTATGTGCCGGAAACGTTGATGCCGGCTCTGGAGGAATTGGAAAATGAATATCTCGCGGCTAGGAGAGATTCTTCTTTCAGGAAAGAATTGAATCATTACCTTCGGGTTTATGTCGGACGGCCGACGCCGCTTTATTTCGCGGAACGGCTCTCACGGCGGCTCGGTCCTAAAATTTACCTGAAACGAGAGGACCTTTGCCATACGGGAGCTCACAAGATCAACAATACGGTGGGACAGGCGCTCCTTGCTAAAAAAATGGGAAAGGGGCGCGTGATCGCCGAAACAGGGGCCGGCCAGCATGGAGTTGCCGCCGCGACCGCCGCGGCGATGTTCGGTCTGGAGTGCGTGGTTTACATGGGAGAAAAAGATATCGAGCGCCAGTCTCTCAACGTGACGCGGATGAAATTGTTGGGGGCGAAGGTGGTTCCGGTGGGCAGCGGGAGCAAAACATTGAAGGACGCCTGCAATTCTGCGATACGGGATTGGGTCACGAATGTGCGGACTACCCATTATATCTTGGGATCGGTCGTCGGTCCGCATCCCTACCCAATGATGGTGCGTAATTTTCAGGCGATTATCGGAAAAGAAGCCCGGCGGCAAATTTTGTCCCTTGAAGGAAGGATGCCTAATTATCTGGTGGCGTGCGTCGGCGGGGGGAGCAACTCGATAGGACTTTTTTATCCCTTCTTGAAGGACAAACAGGTGAAGATGATCGGCGTTGAGGCGGCGGGAAAAGGGCTGGGTTCGCATCAGCATTCGGCGACACTGGACAAAGGGAGCGTGGGTGTTCTTCACGGGACCAAAAGCCTTGTCCTTCAGGATAGGGATGGACAAATCGAGCTGGCGCATTCGATTTCAGCCGGGCTGGATTATCCCGGCGTCGGGCCGGAACACGTTTATCTTCAAGAAACCGGAAGAGCCAAGTATGTTTCAGTGACGGACGCCCAGGCGTTGGAGGGTTTTAAGCTATTGACTGAAACAGAAGGGATTTTGCCGGCGCTGGAACCTTCTCACGCGGTCGCGTATTTAAAACCGCTTTGCAAGAAACTATCGAAAAAAAGCCTCGTTATTGTCTGCCTTTCCGGACGGGGAGACAAAGATGTGGAAATAATTAAGAATATGGAGAATGAACCATGAACATTTCACACATTGTTTTAAAGAACTGGCGTAATTTTCAATCTATAGACGCACCATTGGGGAATCGTGTTTTTCTAGCTGGAGCTAATGCCTCAGGTAAGTCAAATTTTCTCGATGTATTCCGTTTTTTACGTGATATTGCAAAACAAGGAGGGGGTTTGCAAAAAGCTGTTAGCGATCGAGGGGGATTATCGAAGATACGTTGCCTAGCGGCTCGACGGGATCCAGACGTGCAAATAGAGGTACGGTTTTCAGAATCCATGAAAAAAGAATCTCTTTGGAAATATGCATTGGGTATTAAACAAGAAGTTCGTGGTTATCGTCAGCCTTATTTAACATATGAGCGTGTTTGGAAAGGTGATCACCAACTACTTGAACGGCCCAATGAAGAAGACAAAAAAGATTTTCTTCGTTTAACTCAGACGCATCTAGAACAAATCAATGCGAATGTTGAATTTAGAGAAATTGTGAAGTTTTTTGAATCGGTTTTGTATTTACATCTTATTCCTCAACTTGTTCGACATCCTGATGTTTTTTCTGGTCCGAACATTCCAGGAGATCCTTTTGGCCGTAATTTCTTAGAACGAGTAACACAGACACCTGAGAAAATTCGTAAGTCGCGTTTAAAAAAAATTGAATTGACTTTACGTTTTGCAGTCCCCCAATTAAATCAGTTGACCGATACAAAAGACGAGCGAGGTATTCCACATTTAGAGGCGAACTACGAACATTGGCGTCTGAAAGGAGCCAAACAACGGGAAGACCAGTTTTCAGATGGAACGCTTCGGTTGATTGGCCTGCTCTGGGCTTTGCTAGAAGGAGATTCATTACTACTTCTTGAAGAGCCTGAGTTATCATTAAATGCAGCGATTGTCCAGAAGTTATCTACTTTAATATATCAACTACAGCGTCAGAAAAAACGACAGGTTATTCTCAGTACTCACAGCGCGGAGTTATTATCGGATAAGGGAATCGGCGCTGAAGAAGTCTTACTTTTGAGACCTGGAAGGGAGGGGACTCGATTGGAATTAGCTTCTTCTATTGGTGAAATTCGTGATTTGCTGGAAAAAGGATTCAGCATAGCAGAGGCTGTTCTACCACGGATAATACCCCCTAAAATTGATCAATTAGAATTTAACTTTTTCAATGATAAATCAAATTCTGATTAACTTAGCGGTTGAAGATTCCTTAAGTGAAACAATACTACGGATGATCCTTTACCAATCGAAACGTCCTTATCTGATAGGGACATGTTATAGTCATGGGGGCTATGGTTATCTTAAAAAGTCAATTCAGGGATTTAACAATGCGGCGAAAGGCATCCCTTTTTTAGTGCTGACTGATTTGGACAAAGCTAAATGTCCACCAGAATTGATTAAGGAGTGGCTGCCATATCCTAAACATCCTCATCTGCTTTTTCGTATTGCTGTAAGGGAGGTAGAAGCATGGCTATTAGCGGATCGCAAGGCTTTCTCTAAATTTGTGGGGATACCTATAAAATTAATACCAGAGGACACAGAGACCATTGTCAATCCTAAAGAAAAATTGATAGAACTTGTGAAAAAATCAAGGTATCAGGAATTACGAAGAGATATCATTCCCTCAATTGGAAGTACAGCGAAGGTTGGGCCAAACTACAATGGACGATTGGGGTTTTTTGTGACTCGCTATTGGAAAATGCAGGAAGCAGTAAACCATTCTGCCAGCTTAAAACGTACTATCAGGACGATGGGTGATTTTAACCCGCGTTTTGATGAGTGATTATCTTGAGATTCGTGGTAAAAACTCAATGATGAAATCTGATAAAAAACCGACCTGCCTGAGCAGACAGGTCGAACAATACCAGCACAAGGGGAAGAAACGCGTTAATAACCCGCCGGTGGGATTAGTCACCCCGCAGACGGATCAGGATGCTCCCAAGAAAAAGTATCAATACGATCCTCATTTAGATCCACAACTTATATGGGCTGGTAAGGCTGAACATACTTCATTTCAAGTGCCGACGGTTTCCCTGCATGTCCACGAGCGTATTGACACGCGCACGATTATTGAGGCGGTAAAAAAGAAAAACGGCGACGGCAAGCAACAATCGCTTTTTTCGTTTATGGAGGAAAATCCTCCTTTGCGAGAAGCCGTTGAATTTTACAAACATAAACACAACTGGTCAAATCGCATGATTGCCGGTGATTCGCTTCTTGTGATGAACTCGCTGTTAGAAAAAGAAGGCATGTCTGACAAGGTGCAGATGGTCTATATGGATCCACCCTACGGGATTAAATACGGCAGTAATTTCCAGCCGTTTGTGAATAAGCGCGACGTCAAAGATGGAAAAGACGAAGATTTAACGTCAGAACCGGAGATGATCAAGGCATTCCGCGACACGTGGGAATTGGGTATTCATTCGTATCTTACATATATGCGCGACCGCTTGCTTCTCGCGAAAAAGTTACTTCATGAAAGTGGAAGTGTTTTTGTCCAGATTAGCGATGAAAATGTGCATCACGTCAGGGAGTTGATGGATGAGGTTTTTGGGGTGAAGAACTTTATTAGCTTAATCAGTTTTACTACTACAAGTGGCTTTCCTTCAAGTGCTTTATCTAGAGCTGGCGACTATATAATCTGGTATGCCAAAGATAAAGAACGAATTAAATACCATCAACTTTATGGTGAAAAAACTTTAGGGGGAGAAAAAGCAAGCCAGTATAAGTTTATAGAATTACCAGATGGGAGAATTAAATCTCTTAGCGAAGAAGAAATAGACAATAAAGAGCCTATACCAATAGGAGCGAAAATCATTGGAATTGATAATCTTTGTTCTGACGGTGCTACAGAATCCGGTTCATTTAGATTTGAATATCAAGGACAGATATTTGAAGTTGGTTTGAATAAACATTGGAAAACAACAAAAGAAGGTATGGAAAGATTGGCAAGCGAAAGACGGTTAATTATCAAAGGTAAGTCTTTGTACTATAAGAGATATCTTGATGACTTTCCAGCATTTCCCATAAGTAATTTATGGACTGATACAGGTAGAAGTTTTGGTAAAAAAGATTATGTTGTACAGACATCGGAAAGGGTCATTGCTCACTGTATCCTCATGACCACTGACCCCGGGGATCTTGTTTTTGATCCGACCTGTGGAAGCGGAACAACTGCTTATGTTGCTGAACAGTGGGGGCGTCGTTGGATAACCTGTGATACATCGCGCGTGGCAATTACACTTGCTAAGCAGAGAGTAATGACATCACTTTTTGATTACTACCAGCTTGCGCATCCTAATGAGGGCGTGGGAAGTGGATTTGTTTATAAGACAGTTCCTCATATAACGCTTAAATCAATCGCTAATAATGAGCCACCAACTCAAGAAACTATTTATGACCAGCCGTATATTGACAATTCTAAAGCAAGAGTAACAGGGCCTTTTACTGTGGAAGCCGTACCTTCGCCTACTTCCAGAAGCCTCGATGAATTAGATGAATTAGAGGAAACAAGCGCGTCTGATGTTTCAATCGCGCGTTCTGGCGAAACATTGCGCCAATCTGAATGGCGGGATGAACTATTAAATAACGGTGTGCGCGGTAAAGGCGGGCAATACATAAAATTTAGTCGGGTTGAGCCGATGTCTGGGACACGCTATATTCAGGCAGAAGCGGAAACAAAGTCTGAGAAAGATAAAGACCGTCAGCGTGTATTTATTGTGTTTGGTCCTGAACACGCGCCTATGGAACAGAGACAGGTCGCGCTTGCGCTTGATGAGGCGCAATCGCTTCGTCCGAAAGCAGATATTATTCTGTTTGCCGCGTTTCAGTTTGACCCGGAAGCGGCTAAAGATATTGACGAGATGAACTGGTCGGGAGTGGCACTGTTGCGTGTTCAGATGAACGCGGATCTATTCACCGAAGATTTAAAGAAGAAGCGCACCAGCGATGACAGTTTCTGGCTTTTAGGACAACCGGATGTTCGTGTTAAGAAAATTGAAAAAGGCGAGCATAAAGGTAAATTTCAGGTCGAGGTCAAGGGGTTTGATTACTACGACACAAAAACCGGTAATGTCATCTCAGGAAGCGATAAAAATATCGCTGTTTGGATACTTGATCCTGATTATGACGGCAGAAGTCTTTTCCCACGGCAGGTATTCTTCCCTATGTCATCAGACGCAGAGGGCTGGAGCAAGCTCGCGAAGAATTTAAAAGCGGAAATCGATCAGGAATTAATAGAGGCTTACCGCGGAACCGTTTCGCTTCCTTTCTCAGCCGGTGAGTATAAACAATGTGCGGTAAAAATCGTTGATGACCGAGGAATTGAAAGTTTACGGATATTGCATTTAAAAGGATAAGATATGAGATTTCAGTTTCCTAAGAGTATAGAAAGTAATTTTGAGGGATACAATGCACTGATGGATTTTTACGATAAAATTAAAGACTTAGCTTTTGATGAGATTATCCTTGATTTTAGTAATACCAGATGGCTTGAAGCGAATCTTATAGCCATATTAGGGGCTATTCTGAACAAGGCTCAATCTAATCCTAATAATGTTAGGATTGAAAACCTTTCAAAAGAGATTGAAAGCCTGCTTTCCAGAAACCATTTTCTAAGTCATTTTGGTAAGTTACAAATCCTCGATTATTATGAAACGACAATAAAATATAGAAAATTTAAAATAACAGAAGAAAAACTTTTTAAAGACTATCTTGACAGAGAACTGCTTTCAAAAAAAGCCATGCCTGATATGTCCGTTTTGCTCAGGAAAAAAATTAACGAGAGTATTTTTGAGATATTTAATAACGCTGTTATCCACGGAGATTGCGATAATATATTCAGTTGCGGACAATATTACCCTAAAAAGAAAAAGTTGGATTTTACAATAGTGGACATTGGCAGAACTATAAAAATTAACGTTAACGATTATATGAAGAATAATCTTTCGGGAAAGGATGCTATAGAATGGGCAGTAACTGAAGGGAATACAACAAAGCAGGGGCCGATACCTGGCGGATTGGGATTAAGTTTGATACGGGAATTTTTAGAAAAGAATGGCGGTAAAATCCAGATTATTTCAGCAGATGGGTATTGGGAACAAAAAGGGGACAGTGAAAATAGTAATGTTTTTTCTTTGTCATTTCCCGGTACAGTTGTTAATCTGGAATTTAGTATTAAAGATGGGAATTATTATTGTCTTTCTTCAGAAATAAACGAAAAGGAAATATTCTAAAGGAGGAGTTAATGATATGAAAGAGATCAGAATAAGTATTTTTGAACAAATCGGCAGTAATGCCGCTGTGTCATCAGAAGATGGTGAACTGTTGTATAAGAGGATTGTAAAAGGATTAGAAGAGGATGTAATAGTGATACTTGATTTTATGAACATAGAACTTGTTACCTCCACATTTTTAAATGCGGCTATAGGACAGCTATACAACCGTTATGACAGCCCATTTTTAAGAGGCCACCTTAAAGTGGAAAATCTCGCAAAAGAGGATTTGGAACTTTTAAAGAAAGTAATTGAAAGGGCAAAGGAATATTTTAAAGATAAAGAGAAAATGGAGAAAAACATAAAAGAGGTTTTAGGAAATGAATAAGATTATAGATATAAGCACTTATACTCCTCGTGAAAGTGATAACTTATTTTTTGACGCAAACATCTGGCTGTACTTATATTGTCCACTTGGCAATTATGGGAAAGAGAAAAATAGAAAATACGACGGTTTTCTAAAAAAAGCACTTCAAGCAAAATCTTCTATATTTATATCCTCGCTGGTGCTTTCAGAGTTTTTTAATAGATGGATAAGGTTGGATTTTAATATCTTGAAAAATTCAGACCCATCTAAATATGGTGATTTTAAAAAGAATTTTAGGAGCACAGAAGCTTATAAAAAATCAGTAGCTATTATAAAAATAGCAATTATGGAACAGATTATGAAGATTGTCAAAAGAGTTGACGATAAATTTGAAAGTATCTCACTGGATGAGCTTTTCAAGGAAATTGAGGTGTCTGATTTTAATGATAACTATTATCTTACAATAGCTAATTTAGAGAAAGAGTCAAAGCTTTTGTTAGTTGAGAATGGCGAAATTCCCCGCATCGGTTTCTCCTAAATTTCGTGGGTAGTAGAATGTATCACCACCCCGAGATCGTCGATTGAAGAGCGTCCTACAGCCTGTTTTTCCTGCCGTTTTTTAATTTCATCCCGCATTTTCACCCGCAACAAGTTTAGATAGTTTCTGCACGGAAAGTCTAGGTTAACAGCGTCGAGGTTACTTCCGATACTC
>CAYJQR010000058.1:0-2348 GCA_964372345.1 uncultured Planctomycetia bacterium
CGTACGACGTACCACTTACGACGTACGACTTACCACGTACAACGGTAGAGAATTTCGTCATTTGTCATTTATTTAATGTGGATTTGGCTTGTCAAGTAGTTTGGAGCCGAAATCTTTGAGTAACTCCTTCAATCGTTCCTTGAGTTCCTGCTGAACTGGGTCGTCTGGATGATGGTCATTTTTGTCGTCGGCCTGGGGCTGCCAATTGGGGGCGGCGGCAACGTTGGCGATGGCCCCTTGTCTTACTCCGAGCGCTCCAGGTGCTGGCGCAAAGATGTCCCGCAAGCGGCCGGGCGCTGCAGGCTGTGGCTTGGCGGGTCTCTTTTGTCCTTTTGCTGGAGCCGCAGGAGGTTCTTCTCCTCCCGCGTTCAGCAACAGCGCTTCCCATAAACGAATGGGCCTTGCTGGAATCTGTGGCATAGGGGTCATCTTTCCATCCATGTATTTTCTTAGAAAAGCATCCAGTTGCACATTCATGTTTCGCTTTTCCTGAGAGAATGATAACCTTATCTCGTTGGCTGTCTTATGGAGATCTTTCTCCTGTAGTCCTAACTGCTCCATCTTTGCTCTTATCTGAGGAGTTACTTCAAATTTCGTTTTCCCAAATAAATCACTGGAAATGAACTGTGCTAGGAAAATACGATGTCTGATATTCTTTCCATCGTAGGGTTTCACTGTCCCATCCAGGTTGCGAAAATCCTCGAATCCCTTTCCTCCAGGAGCAATATCGCTCCATACCCTAATCTCAAGAAACTCAGTATGAAGAAATTCATACTGCTGATCAATCACAACCAAGAGGTCTCCCTCATTTCGAACCTCCAGAAAGACTTCTTCTGTTACCAGTTCTTCATTTTTGAAAAACTGAGCCTCTCCCATCGTCCGATAATCCCGGAAGATCGAGCTGACCAGCGTTGCGATGGCTTCCCGTTGTTCATCGCTTGCGGTGTAATCCAGGGAGTGAAGGAGAAGACCAAAAACTTTTACCCTGGCGTCTGCAAAAACGGTACTCAATTGGAGTTGAGAAGCATCTTTCAATTGCACGAAGTTGTGTTGGATGCGGTACTCTCCAGCCACCTCCTGGAGATAGCCGTTCTTGATTAACTCTTTCAGCAAATCGTCCACGTTAATGTCCAGACCTAATTTCTCAAAATCCGCCTTTGTTACCGCGGCAAATCCCCAAATGACTGCAATTTTGTCCCAGATTTTGATCGTCCCATTCCCATTAGGATCAGGACGGACATCTGTGATGAGTGTGTAGTAAGTATCTATCTCCTCTCCAAGAGCCTTCTCGTCAGGAATCACTAAGACACTCTTTCTTTGTATCCGAGTCAAATTGCCATTTCGATCAAATGTGAAGATTCGTTGAGATTGCACCAAAGTTTTCCAAACTTTTTCCTTGATAGAATCATATTGCGCGGACAACTCAAACCCAGAAGAACTCTGTAATTCCATAAAACTCTGCTGAATCACACCGCCGATGACTTTGCCCCCCTCCCCTATTCTCTCCACAAGAATTCCCCGTTCTACTAAATCTGTCCAAACTCCTTCGACGTCCTCGACAAGGAGGGCTCTTTTCAGGTCCTCTTTTGTGACAAAGCCAAATTGAATCTGAATGGCAGATAGTTTTCGATTCCCTTTCTCATCAAATTCATACCGATCGGTTCTATTTTCATCTGGTTCGAAAAGTTCTTTAGCCAAATCACGATCCTCAGGAGTAAAGTGGTCGGTTTGCCCCACATCCAAACCAATCTCATGATACCCAGGGATCGGAATCTGACTCACCCAGTTGGCAACAATCTCTTTCTCTTTTGGTTTCCCTGTATAGGCGGAGACCCTTCCGTCTTGATCCAATAATCCATGAATTGTGGCAAGTTTCACCCAGTCTGAAGAAGAAGCTAACGTCGCTTGAACCTTTGCCACTTTTTTGAGCGCAGAAACCGTAGGAATCGTAAGGGGTTGATCATTTCCCTTCACATCCTTGCCAGTGTTTCGATAGGTATTTCCTGTCACAGGATCCACCCCAATCATCTGGCTTGCCCAGTTGGCGATGGCGTTTTGATGGCGGGAATTTTTAGGGTTGTAATCAAAAGTAGGATACCTTGATAGCCATGGTATCCATGTATAGATCCCTTCTACGATAGCGATGTCTCTCCAAGAATATCGAATGAGTTCAGCTTGATTGTGGAGCTCTCGACCAAGAGAAGAGACGTTGGGAATTAATAAAGGAATAATGGGGCGAGAGTCTCGCAAAATCGTCTCGATCGTTTCAAATTGCTCCTTTGTGTAGTCTGGGAACCACGACTTAAATTCGTCATCCAATCCTTTGAAATCAGGACTGAGGGTAAATT
>CAYJQR010000058.1:2448-4891 GCA_964372345.1 uncultured Planctomycetia bacterium
AACCACGACTTAAATTCGTCATCCAATCCTTTGAAATCAGGACTGAGGGTAAATTCTTTAGTGATGACCCCTTTTTCGGTCAATATGGAGAAGATCGCAGTACCATCGAGCCCTCGCTCATCAAAATCAAATGAGGAGATAGAATCTTCTCTCAATATGCCATATTGGTTAATCCCTGGAATATAAATTTGACTCACCAAGTCAAAGAGTAACTTGACCTGGTCCTTGGTAGGCGATACCCCAGTGGGATTTCCAAATTCACTCCCTGAGCCTGGAAGTGGAATCACTGTAGATTGCTCTCCAGCCGGCGCCGAAGGAACACCTCCACTGGTGCTTCCTGTTGGAACCGACCGTGGATCAGAAGTAAATTGAAACTTTATCCCAAGTACCAACTGTAGGTCTTCCCGCAACTGAGGATCTTGCAGGATTTTCTGCCAAAGTTCACTTGCTTGCACAAGCATTGAAGTGAAAAAGATCGCCGCCGCCTCAGGTAACGGAATCGGTACACTGGCATTCTTATAGAATTGGAGCACAGCGCCGGTACCGTCCTTGCCATAGGTAGGACCGCCAGCGATGTCTCCTAATTTCTTACGTACGGTTCCATCCAGTGATAGCCACCCATCCATTTGGAGCGTAAGGAACATATCCAAGAGACTTCCAGCGGGTGCTCGACCTTCTTTTCTTAACTGAGCGGCAGTCTTATCCATGTCCGTCACAGCGAGACCTAAGCGATTGGCTAATGCCTCTGCCTTAAGTCCAACATCAATATAACGGGCAACATCCAACGTTGCGATTCTTACGATTATCTTTCCTTCTTCATCTTCCACTTTCTCTTTTGAGTTTGCCTCGCGTCCTAGAATCTGATAAAACTGTTCATATCCTGGTTCAACCGCTATATCTAATTTGACTCTTTTTGGCACGATGAGATTCGCATATCTGGATTTTAATACCCTTTTAATATCTGTTGATGTAGCCTCATCATTATAAGCCGCAGCAAGTTGAGCAACGTTCTGTTCACTCATCAAGAGAGCCTCTACGTCAAAATCCTCATTCATTCCGTCGGGCTTCTTAGGGTTGGCTAACTTCGCTAATCCTAGTCCAATCCTCCAGTCATCATCGCCGATCTTGGCTCCAACTGTTAAGTGAATCATCTCGGTAGTTGGTTTATTAGCTAAATTCCAATTATCTTTGATAACGGCTAAGAAGGCATTAACCTCTTCTATCGTGGCTTTGCCCCCTTGTTCTGAAGTCATTGTCCAGCGCAATCGAATTTCATAAATCCGCTTCTGAGTTTCTGCAAGTTTCGCCATATCAAACTTCTCTTCTGGCTCAGCTAGTTCATAACTCCCATCTGGTTTGCGAATGACTTTTTTGGGCGTCACTAGCTCTGTCATCACTTTATTGATCCGCTCCTGCGTCGTCCCCGCCTCTGCATTGATCCATAAATGCAGATCACTCGCCTGCACTTTTCGCTTCTCAACGGTTCCATCCACCTTTGTTATCTCTATCTCCCAACTATCCATCCCAAAATTCTTTAAGATCGCATCCCCTAACACAGCGTCTGCACTAATCGCCACCTCTAATTCTCCCACCTTCAACGCTACCTCTACATACTCCCATCCCTTAAACTCGATAACCTTTCCGCTCACCTTCGCATTCGCCTCTCTTGCCGCCGCTCGATAAAACTTCTCATACCCAATGGCATCATAGACTCCAAGACTCACACTCGCCGGTTTCTCTTCAGCCTTAGTAATCCCATACTTACTCGATCGCCCATCCACGACTCCCTTGACTCCTTTAATCCCACTCATCCGCCGCCAAATCTCCCCTCGCACCTCTGGACTCACTTCAATCGCTTTCCCATCACTACCCTTTAATACCATCCCTGCCGCTGAACTTAGTCCCTTGAACGGTTCACTGATCTTCCCCTTCCCTGGCTCGTTGGCGTCTTCTACAATATACCCACTCGCTACTAACATCCCCCACACATCCACTCCACTTATGGTAATCTCTGCTAAATCTTCTCTCCTCACCACCCCATTGTATCCTTCTACCAGCTTCCGGAAATTCTTCATCCCCAATACTACTTCCCCGACTTTAAACACTTCCTTATTCCCTGCCACACCTAACGGATTCGCTAAACTCCCTAACACAAACCCAAGCTTCACTGACGTCTTCTGGAGATCGTCCTCACCAGTGACTAACACTAAATCTCCTGCTCCTACTGTCGCTCCCACTCGATATCCTAACTCCCTTAAAAACTCTGCATCATTCCCTAACGTTTCAATGATAACGCGGATATCCTTCTGCGTCTGGATCACATCCGCTAATTGATAATCCTTCACCGGCACCAGTTTCAATTGGTTCCCTTCTTTGACTACTTCTCTTGGCGTCACTAGCTCTGTCATCACTTTATTGATCCGCTCCTGCGTCGTCCCCGCCT
>CAYJQR010000058.1:4991-5926 GCA_964372345.1 uncultured Planctomycetia bacterium
CCAATACTACTTCCCCGACTTTAAACACTTCCTTATTCCCTGCCACACCTAACGGGTTCGCTAAGCTCCCTAATAAATACCCGACCTTCCCAGCCTTGTTGTTGATATCCCTCACATCCACCGATAATACCAAATCCGCTGCCGTGACCGTTTCTCCGATTCGGATACTTACCTCATTCAAAAACGCATCTACGTCTGCTTGTGTTGTGTTGGCTCCTACCTTCAGCCACCCATCCCGTATCGCCTGGATATTCTTCTGTGTCTGCACTACATCATCAATCTTAAACTCCAATCGCTCGTACTCTAATCTCCCATCTGCCTTCTTAACCACCTTCCGCGGGTTCGCTAACTCCGTCAATACCTTATTCACTCCATCCGCAGGGCTATTCTCTACTGCATTCACCGTGAACTCTAACTTCGTCCCTGCTGGTAAATTAAAGTTGCTGACTACCGCACGGGCAAACTCGGCATTGCTACTCGCTTGGGCTTCGATCGCCTTCACATTCTCAGCCGTCTCAACATATCCTACTGGATCAAACACTAATAACTTCCCGACTCTCTTCGCATTCGCCTCTCGCCCTAGCATCACATAAAACTCATCCCACTTCTCATGTCCGATCCCCTCATCCTCTACACCGCCATACACCCCCGCACTCACACTCGCAGGTATATCGCTGATCGTTAACCCATACCCACTCATCCGTCCTTCAATCACTCCCCTCACCCCACCCCACTGCTTTGTTGTCGGATCCTGTTTGCTGGCATTGTATCCTTCTACTACCAATAATCGGAAATTCTTCATCCCTTGCACCACATCGCCTACCTCAAACTTCTCATCCGCTAAGACGTATTTCCCTTGCTCATCCTTCACGATCTTCTTCGGGTTCGCTAAGCTCCCTAATAAATACCCGACCTTCCCAGCCTTGTTGTTGATA
>CAYJQR010000058.1:6026-12757 GCA_964372345.1 uncultured Planctomycetia bacterium
ATCAAACACTAATAACTTCCCGACTCTCTTCGCATTCGCCTCTCGCCCTAGCATCCGATAATATGTCTCATAATTAGCGACCTCTTCAGCAGTCTTACCTTGCCCGATCCCATCATACACCCCGATCCCGATACTCGTTGGCACTCCAGCAACATGCGCTCCCTTCACCGCTAACTTATACCCTTCTAATCGCCCCTCAATCACTCCTCGCACCCCTACGATTCCACTCACCTGCCCCCAAATCTCGGCTCGTACTTCCTGACTCACTACAATCGCGCTTCCATCCCTACCCTTCAATACCATCCCTTCGGCTGAACTCAATCCCTTAAACGTATCACTGATCTTCCCTTTTCCTTTCTCCTTGGCATCCTCTACGATATACCCGCTCCCCACTAATACCTCCCACACATCCACTCCAGCAATCTCAATCCCGGCCAAGTCCTCTCTCCGAATCACTCCATTGTATCCCTCGACTAACTTCCGGAAATTCTTCATCCCCTGCACCACTTCACCGACTTTAAACTCCTGCGGATTCCCTTCTACATCTAACGGGTTCGCTAGACTCCCTAACACAAACCCAAGCTTCACTGACTTCTTCTGGAGATCGTCCTCCCCAGTGACTAGTACTAAATCTCCTGCCGTCACTGTCTCTCCCACCCGATACCCTAACTCCCTTAAAAACTCCCCATTATTATTCCCTAATGTCTGGATCATCAACCGAATCTTTTCCTGCGTCTTTACCACATCGCCGATAACAAATTTAATCGGCGCCAAAGTCAGCACTTCAACTTCTGTACTATCCTCTTTCTTGACCTTTACCCAAACGGGTTTCATGGGGGTAGCTAGGGTGCTGAGGATTTTATTGATTCTTTCTTGGGTAGAGCCCGCCTGGGCTCCAAAGGTCAGGGTCAATGACACCTTGGGATCATTGGGATCTAATCCAAAATTCTCTTTCACTGCGGTGGCAAAAACGGCATCGTCTGCCAGATGTGTTTGCACTGTTTTCAAATTGATTCTGTCTTGAATGATTTTATTTGGATCCGATGGATTGGCGATAAACCCCTTTGTATTTTTCCCTCCCATCAATCCGAAAATCACCTTCAGCGCGGCCGCGGTGGGGATGACATTAGGATCACCACTCAACTGAGCTGTCTCAGGAGGAAACGGTTTTAATCCCACGGCTATTCTGTCCTTATTAATTTCGCCCAATGCCCACACCAATTCATCTTTAAATACGGTGTTAAACTGAGCCAATTGTGCTGGATCAGCCCGCAAGGTATTAACAAACTTCTGTACTCTCGGCGCCACCGCGGCGTATTCTTGCGCCGCAATCACCGGGCCTACATCATTGCCTTGGGCGTCCTTTCCATAATCCGTTCCCCCGGTAATATCGGCAATTGCCTCTTTGACGGTTACTAACTGTTGCAAAATACTCCAAATCTCACCTATTTTCCCAACATACTCTTGTTTTAACTGCATCTCATCTGCACCCTTTAATACTCTAAATTTGTCCTGGATTTGCCCCTTTTCATTTAAAAACCCCTTTTCGTCAATCAAATACCGCCAAAGTCCCTCGATATCGAGTCCCAAATTTTCAAAATCTTGTTTTGCAACAGTCCCTCGTTGACCATCAATCCCAACGCGATTCATTTCTAATTCAAGGAATGCCTCCAGCGCGCTCCCTGCTTGTACACGGGGTTTCCCATCTTCTCCGGTCTCCTTGAGTAAATCTTCTCTTGTCTTACCTAAATCCGAATCCGATAATCCTAACTGAGTTAACAAGGGACCAAAACCCTTGATCATATGAATATATCGCTGAGCTGAATATCTTGCAGATGCGATCTTTAGAATCTCAGTCAATCGCTTTGGATCAAGTCCTTCTCTCAAGGAAAGAATTGGCTCTCCTTTGACGTACAACTTCCCAAAAAGTTCCATCTCTTCCGCATCCGTGAAATAATCCGCTCCATCTACTACACCCGCTAAACCCTCCGCAATCGCCTTATTCTTATACGGCTCTGTTTCACTTATACTAATTCCCACAGCATACCTCGGTCCCCCCGCCACATTAAACAGCACCTCTCCTACTGTAATTGGTTTTCCATTACTCCCTTTGACACCGATTACTTCAAAGCTGACAAAGAGAGCGGCATCACCTGTCAAACTCTTTAGCTCAGGGGACTTCTCTGTTTTATCTAAGAAATTTTTCCAATCGGCTCCAAACAATTTTAATCCCAAGGCATCTCGCAGAGGTGTCACTCGGAGATGCTCCTCTAACATCGCTGTAATGACTTTCCCAAGTTCCTCTGGATTCTCGATTACTCCCTTGATGGCTTGTTCGAGTCCCTCTCCTGTTTTTCCTCTCTTTTCTTGATCAGTTTCTTGATCAGTGCGAATCTTCTCGACAATTCGGGGTGCCCAGCTTGTGACCGCTTTCAGATGCTCTTTCAGAGTGGGGGTGTAGTTTCCTGTCAACTGCTCTGCCTGCGATAATTTTGTCCAGTACGTAGTCGCTAAGGCATACTGGACATGGAGGATAGTAACCAGAGACTCCGCGTTGGTGAGAGTCAAGTCTATCGGATTTCCATCAATGTCAAACCCCTTGGTGCGGTAAGAGGTCTTGATCAAACTGTTCAGTTCTCCTAAATAAGCGAGGTAGAGCTGATTCTGCATATTCAAGGGACGCTCATGCTGGATTCCCCGAATAAAGGCAATTTTCTCAGCATTCTGGTGCAACACTCCAAGATTTAAGAGCGTTTGCAACAAGGCTTCGCCATTGGGAAGAGACGGCTTGATTCTTTCTACTAAAACCTGATCTGGTAGAAGTTGCCCCATGTTATCAGTCGTCTTTGCCAAAAGGTTGCTTTCGTCAATCTCTGTGAACCCCTGTTTCAAGAGTTCATCTACTTTCAAGCGATTATTCCAAAATTTCTGATGGGATCGCTGTAGGATAGCAAATATCTCCTTTGGGGCATACAAATCACTCAACTTCAGCTGTGAAGCATCGTTAACATCATTGATGAAATGATCCTGAATAATCCCCTCATTATTAATATAGCCCTTTTGAATCAAATCGTTCCAAAGCCCCCAACTATCAATGCCTAACACTGCAAAATCTTGTTGAGTTACACTGCCGTTATTGATTTCCATCGAGGAAGAAACTACCAGGGATGCCAAATCGAACAACACCTTAAGCTCATCAATTCCATTGGTATTCTTTTCTCCACCCTTAAAAGGTTGCCAATTTTTCCAATCTCCTCCTCCAATTAAATAGAGATTCTGTAAAACGGTTCTCAGTGCCTCGGTCTTAGATTTCTCCGCATCAATCTCCCCTCTCGCCACTTGAATCAAAAATGAAACGACGGGCAACAGTTCCAGATAGCGATCCTGCCGGTATAAGTAGGTAAGGTCTCTTCCTAAAGCATCCTTTGGATGAAGAATATTATCGGAAAGAAATTTGTAATTGTTATAGGATCCTCCACTGGGACCATAAATGATTGAGAAAGCATTTTGGAGATCCGTATTGAGACCGATTGCCGTGGACAAATTCACTGCCGCTTGTTCTGGAGGCTGTTCTACGGCGCCTGCAATATCAAAGAGAACTCCAATCTGTTGAGAAGTCAATGTCGTATCTCCAGCGATAAATTTGAGAAGAGAGTCGTAATTTTGAATGACATATTCAGTTGGACTTAACCCCAAACTCTGGGCGGAATTCACAATGGAGAGAAGGCTTCCTGGATTATTCTTGATTCGTGAATTAATTTCCTCTCTCTTTCCTGAATTAGATTGCACTTCCACCCAAAGCGCCGCCGCCTTGGGTAAGACATCCAAGAACTTACTCTGGTCATAACCCGCCCCTCCTGCGACATTAAACAGGTGTTCCGCATTGACACTTCCAAATAACGTAATGAAGGCAGTTTTCGCTGACGAATTCCCATTCAACGCATTCTCCAATTGGAGCGCCTTTGAGGCAGTTTGAACATACTGTTGCGCCGCCACTTCGGGCGTTAACGGGTTCCCTTTCGAATCTAACGCATACTTTGTCCCCCCTGCGATGTTGAATAATGCCTCGTCTACTGTAATCGCTTTTCCATCACTCCCTTTAACTCCCACGATCTCAAAGTGGACAAAAATAGCGGCATCCCCTGTTAAACCCTTTAGCTCCGGGGATTCCTCTGTCTTATTCAGGAAACTTTCCCAATTCACTCCAAACAGTTTTGACCCCAACGCATCCCGCAAGGGGATTACTCGAATATGTTCGTCCAACATCGCTATAATCACCTTCCCTAGCTCTACAGGATTCTCCACAATCGCCTTGATTGCCTGATCTAACTCCTCTCCTTTCTTCCCTGCCTTCTCTTGATCTTTTCGAATCTTTTCAACCACTCGAGGCGCCCAATTTGTGACTGCCTTCAGATGTGCCTTCAATGTTGGAGTATAGTCTCCTGTCAATCCCTCCGCTTCCGATAATTTTGTCCAGTGAGTCGTTGCTAAGGCATACTGCACGTTGATAATATTGACTAGAGACTCCGCATTAGTCAGTGTTAAGTTAATGATCTTCCCATCCAGGTTAACTCCAGTTTTTCGGTACGGTTCGGCAGTCGGATCTTCAGGGTCCCTACCAATAATCAAACTGTTCAGTTCTCCAAGGTATGCCAGATAGAGTTGATTCTCTTGATTGAGAGGATGGACATTATGGGTAATTCCACGAATCAACGCAATTTTAGAAGCTACAGAATGGAGGGTCCCTAGATTCAACAGTTCTTGCACCAATGCCCCTAAAGAAGGGAGAATAGGCGTAATCTTCTCACTCAATTCAGAATGATGAAAAACATCGGCTTCGCTCATTTCAGTGAATCCTGCATCAAATGTCTCTTGAACTTTAAGCCGAGAAATCCATAAATCTTCATTCGTTGCATCTGGAAGGGTAATTCCAGTGTAGGTACTAGCCTCCAGGGAGATTAAAGAACCTAAATCAAACAGAACCTTCAATTCATTGATGCTGTTCGCATTCTCTGTATTTGGTAACCACGATGTTGGATCATCCGGAATATCCATCTGGTAGAGATCTTCCAAAACCATTATTAACGCAGAAGAACGAGAATCGCTAGAACTCTGAACGAGTTCGATCAGACCAGAGACCACCGGCAGAAGTTGCAGATAACGATCAGGATCAAATGGGAGAAATATCTCTTCTTCGCCAATTATGAGCTTTGGATGAAGCACATTGTCTGACAAGAAGCGATAAAAATCATCGTTAGCTTCCACTGCTCTCCCATAAATGATCTGGAAAGAATTAGCCAATTCCGGATTCGCTAGCAGTGCAGCTGTCAATGTTTTAGCGTTCTCCTCCGCGGGTTCCTGATCCGCAATATCAAAGAGAATTCCAATCTGTTCTTGAGTTAACTCTGTTTGGTTCTCTTTAAACTTCAATAAAGATTCGTAATTGGCGTCTACATACTTTTGCAGCTTCTCCTGATCGATCGTCTTATCATCTACCCTAGCTCCAGCCGCTTCAATCAGGGAAAGCAATGTCTCAGGTTTTTTTAGAATGCGTTGATTGATGGCATCTCTTTCAGTAGCATCGCTCTTAATGACCTGCCATTTAGCCGCCGCCTTGGGTAAAACCTCCAGAAATTTCGCTTGCTTTTGCTCATCCCATCCCTTTTTGGGATCACCCACCACATTAAAATATGCCCCTGGGTTCGTCCCAAATAGAGATTCAAAATCCTCTTTAAGGATGGCATCACTAATTCCCTGCTTTAGTCCCGCCGCCTTGGGTAGATCCTCCAAGAACTTCGCTTCTTTACTGGCATCCCACCCCTCCGGATCCCCTACCACATCAAAGTATGCCCCAGTCTCGACTCCAAACAGAGATTCAAAATGTCCCCTTTCTCCTGCCTCAATGATGGCTCGCTGTAATCCCGCCGCCTTGGGTAGATCCTCCAAAAACTTTGCCTGTTCACCCTGGTCATTCCATCCCGCTCTTCCAGCCACATCAAAGTACGCACCTACTCCCTCCCCAAACAGGAATTCAAAGTCATCTGCCAATTGCCCTGCATTCACCGCTATCTCTAAAGTTCTTGCTAGAGGAGCCACCCTCACATATCCTTCTGCCCCCCCATTTTTCTCATAACTCGGACTTCCTACTACCGCAAACAATGCCTCTTGAGTAATCTCTGGAATATCCCCGGAGAAATGCAGAAATGCCTCTAACGCGAGAGCATTCCCCGGTAACAGTAACGCAGACTTCAACTCCTCTGCCTTCACATCAAGTCCCTCTTCTAAGTTCTTCACCAATAAATCCACATACTCCTGAGCATTCTTAAATTCCTTGTAGCTAGCACTCCCAACTACCCCAAATAAGTTTGTTTTACTCACTTCACCGATAAACCGCACAAAAGCTTCCTCTCCCCTAGGAGTCCCTTCAATGGCAATTTCTAATTCCCACGCCTTGGGCGCCAGACGGATATAGGCACTTGCCCCGCCATTCTTCTCATACTGAGGATCTCCTGCTATTCCAAAGAGATGTTCCACCAGATTGTCCTCTCCCTCAAAATGAATGAACGCATCTTGCGCCGCTTTATTCTCTGGTTTATTTAACTCACTCTCTAACTCCATCGCTAACGGCGCCACCCGGATGTACTCTGCCGCTCCGGTGTAACCCTTACCCCCTGCCACCCCAAACAACTTCTCCGCATTGAACGCCCCCTCAAAATGAATGAACGCGTTCT
>CAYJQR010000059.1:0-12493 GCA_964372345.1 uncultured Planctomycetia bacterium
TGCCTTGCGGCGCGGACTTCGTCGGGGCGGCTGATGGGGGTGGTAAAAGGAGCTTGGTGGAGCTTCTCGGGGTCTGCTTCGATCTCTTTGCAGATTTTTTCCAGTACTTCAACAAAGTGATCCAGCGTCTGCAGGGATTCGGTTTCGGTCGGTTCAATCATCAGCGCTTCCGGAACAACCAGTGGGAAATAAATCGTCGGCGCGTGAATCCCGTAATCCAGAAGGCGCTTAGCGATATCCAGCGCTGTGACTCCTTTAGCTTTCTGACGGCTGGCTGAAAGAACAAATTCATGGAGATTCGTTCCATCGTAAGGGAGATCGAAATATCTTTCTAATCGCGCGCGCAGATAGTTGGCGTTCAAGATCGCCGCTTCGGCGACTTCGCGTAATCCTTCGGCTCCGAGCGCGCGGATGTAGACATAAGCGCGGATCAAAACACCGATATTTCCGTAGAACGCCCTGACTTTCCCGATGGATTTGGGATAATCCTCACGAAGATAAAAATGGGGGTCGTCCCCATTTTTTTTGACGACCCGCGGAATCGGCAGGAACTCTGCGAGCTTCGCTTTGACTCCGACCGGCCCAGCCCCAGGTCCGCCGGCGCCGTGCGGCGTTGAAAAAGTCTTATGCAAATTCAAATGAACAATATCGAACCCCATCTTCCCCGGTTTTGAAATCCCTAAGAGGGGATTTAAATTAGCGCCGTCGTAATAGAGGAGACCGCCTACCTTGTGAATTACCTCTTCCATTTTGAGAATCTCATCTTCGAAAAGGCCGAGTGTGTTCGGATTGGTGAGCATCAGCGCCGCTGTCTGGGAATCGGCTAACTCTTTTAGATGCGCTAAATCAACCCTTCCTTTATTATTAGAGCGCACCTCGGTTACCTGAAAACCGCAAAGGGCCGCGCTCGCTGGATTAGTGCCATGACTGGAATCAGGAACCAGCACTTTTGTCCGCCGGTCACTTCTGGAAAGGTGATACGCTCTGGTAATGAGGAGTCCGACAAATTCTCCGTGCGCTCCGGCCGCCGGCTGGAGCGTGAAAGCGTCCATGCCGCAGATTTCGCACAGCGACTGCTCCAATTCATAAAGAAGCTGAAGGAGTCCTTGGATGGTTTCTTGAGGCTGGTAGGGGTGGACCTCGGCAAATCGATGGATTTTTGCCAGCTCATCATTAATTTTAGGATTATATTTCATCGTGCAGGAACCGAGCGGATAGAAATTCGTATCCACGCTCATGTTCTTCTGCGAGAGATTGGTAAAATGACGCACCGCATCTACTTCGGAGACCTCTGGCAATCGCAGAGGTATTTTCCGTCGTAAATGGGATGGGATATATCCCTTCAAGCGCTTGGCGGGGACGTCAGCGGCAGGCAGAGCGACGCCTGTGCGCCCTGGAGATGAGAGTTCACATAGAAGTTTTGTGTCCATGATTCACCGAGTATTGCTACCTGTGAAATCGTTCCAGGAACTCCTCCATAGACAAACCTAGATCATTCAGTATTCCCCTCAAGGTCCCCTTCTTGATATCACATCCAAAGTGAATCGCAATCGTTACTCTTTGATGAGTAGTCGGATGCTTGTAAGTAGCATGACTCCCTTTCTGATGGACTCGTACAAAACCTTCTCTTTCCAGAAATCGTACTAACTCTTTAACGTTAATGATGGGAGGGTTACTCATTAAACAGAAGGAATAGGAACTTCAACACTACCTACAAATTCTTCTCGTTCAACAGGGATGGGGAGTTTTTCTTTCAGGAGACTTCCTAAATGACATTCGATTGCCTCGATGATATTTCTTTTTGTTTCCTCAAAAGTCTCGCCTTGAGTATGACATCCGTGAAGAGCAGGGCACCACCCATGATATCCCCCTTCCTCACAAACTTCGATTAAGATCGTGTAGTGGTAAGTCTTCATTTCTAGCATCCTCTACTGATTTAATTTATCACAACTAGAGATGCGTGTCAATTTGGGTGATATGCTGTTCTTCAGAATAGCCTGCTTCAAGAATCGCTTTCGCCGCATCATAATTCTTCCTCATTTCTGACATCATCTCTTCGGTGATCACCCCAAAATGTTCTGATTGCACTAATCAAATTTCTCCTGATCTTCGATTGCGTCACGGCCTGCAGGATCGTAACCGTGAATCTCGATCTCCGCAGAATAATACCAGTCAAACATATCCCGTCTCAGTTTGGCCATCCAGGACTGACCTTGAGAGCGGCGCTTGAGATTGTAAAAGATGACTCCCTCAGCCATCACCTGATTCTCCAATCCTAACTTTGACGCACGCTTGGTATAAAAACGGGATAAAAGTCCCTCCTGAAACCAAGAACTCCAGTTCTCAAAGCTCCGTTCATGTTCATGAAACGAGCGGTATCTCAGCCGTTCCATGGCCAGTTCAAACGGATACCACAGATGGCTGTCTAATTGGTAAGGATTGCCCTGGAGTTTCGGGCCGATGACTTCTCCCGCTTGTTCGCCATCGGCTTTCACCATATCTTTTGCGACGGCATTTAAGACCCCCTCGATGAGAAACGTCTTCCCCTTGAGGATCTGCAGCGGATCAATCACATTCAGGCGATTTTGCACGGCCACCAACCGCCCTTTCTCGGTCAGAATTTTGACGTTGGTGCCATTGAGTTTTTCTACGGCAAAAGTATCTGGATCCTCCAGAACCCATTCATATCCTGGAATGATCCGATTGACCACCAGATAGACCCGCGGTTCGCGCAGTTGGTATCGTTGTCCCTGTTTTCTCCATTGCTCCTCATTCACTTCAAAGGTTTGCCGGATAAAGGGACAATAAATTTTTGGGAAATCCGATAATTTCAGCGTTTCGTCCGTCATTGATAAAATACCTTTAAAATCTGAGCGCCTCTACGAATTGCTCGATCTGACTGCGAAGTTTCGTCTCGGTGACACAGACCAGAAGGCAGTTTCCAAGTTGGGGATACCATCGTTTGAGTCCCAGTCCGGGAAGAATTTTTTTCTTTTTCAGTTCCTCGCAAAGTAAATCCAGATCGCGATCACTTTGCAGGACAAATTCATTAAAGAAGTGCGCTCCTTTAAACCGATGGGAGAAAATTCCGGTTTGACAGAGTCGATCCATGGCATAGTGACTATTCTGCAAGTTCAGACGCGCGACTTCTTGAAGCCCTCTCGGGCCAAGGAGTGTCAGATACATGCATCCCGCGATCGCGTTGAGTGTTTGATTCGTGCAGATGTTTGAACTCGCTTTTTCCCGTCGGATATGCTGCTCGCGCGCTTGCAGAGTTAACACAAAAGCCCTTTTCCCATTCCGGTCGAGCGTTTCTCCGACAATCCGTCCCGGGATTTTTCGCGTGAGCGGCTCTTTGACGGCAAAGAATCCAAAATAAGGTCCCCCCGCGTTGAGCATATTCCCCAGCGGCTGCCCTTCTCCGACGGCGATATCCGCTCCGCACTCGCCCGGACTTTTTAGGACAGCCAAAGCGATTGGGTTCACGCAGGCGATGAGAAGCGCTCCTCTTTCATGAACAAGGGCGGCTATTTTTCCAAAATCCTCGATACAGCCGAAGAAATTGGGGTTCTGCACAATCACGCAGGCGGTTTTGTCATTGACCATGCGCCTCAACTGATCCACGTCAACAGTTCCATCCTCTTTTGAAAAAGAGATTTCATGTACGGGAGCGACACCCAGAAGGTAGGTTTTCATCACCTGACGGTACTCAGGATGAACAGACTCCGCGACAACGACTTCTTCTCGCCGTGTGGCGATCCGCGCCACCAACGCCGCCTCTGCCGTCGCCGAAGCCCCTTCATATAAAGAAGCGTTGGAAACGTCCATGCCGGTCAATTCACAAATCATGCTTTGGTATTCGAATAGAACTTGTAGTGTTCCTTGAGACGCTTCAGGCTGGTAAGGAGTATACGCGGTATAAAATTCGCTGCGACTGATTAAATGCGAAACAGCGGCAGGAATGAAATGATCGTAGGCGCCGCCGCCTAGAAATGAAAGATAAGTCTGAGATGTTTCATTTTTCCCGGCGAGATCACGCAATAGATGCCGGAGTTCTATCTCAGAGAGTCCTTTGGGAAGGTTGAGCTTTTCCTGCCGTAATTCTTTAGGAATCCCTTGAAGGAGATCATCAAATGTTTTGGCGCCGATCGTCTCCAGCATTTTCTTTCGCTCGGCGTCTGTGATAGGAACGTAGGATGACATTTTTCTTTAACTCTTTTCGATCAGAAAAAGAAATTCTCGGTTAGGTTCTTCTATATCTCTAATCCATTCGTTGGTCCATTTCATACCGGCCATGACATGTTTTTTGTAATCAATCTCAAGGATTTCCAACACTCTACCATTGCTTTGAAGCGTTTCTTTTAATTCTTCTGCGGTCGCTCTTCCCCCTGAGCTGTACGAAAGAATAATCCATCGGGTATTTGTAAGTTTAATAAGTCTGTCGATCGCGGAAACTGCGAGGAATTTCCCGCGTCCGTCTTTCCTAAATTCTTCAAATATAGACGCCGCCGTTGTATCTGAAGTATCCGTGCGTCTCCCTGCTTTTCCAAATAATTTGGGTTTATCAAAAAGGCAGATGCTTGTCCATAGATGATAATACGCAGCGTACCGAACACGAGATGGAGGCATTTTCTCGTTATTCGATCCATAAGGCGGATCAAAATACGCAAGATCGGCTGATTGTTGGGAGATGAGATTAAATATATCTTCTTGAAATACTTGATGTTGTTTGTCATTGATCCATAGATTGGGTATCTTTAGACATAAATTATTATACGACCGTGGAGACCAATCCTTTAAGTAAGCCGCAAAATGTCCTAACGTGTTATCAACTTCATCGAGCGCAAGAATCAAACTTGCCAATGCTACTGCTTTTTCTATTTCACCAAGTTGAAGGCGTTCGATTTCTTCTCTAATGGCATCGAGCCGCCTTGCGTTATGGATCTGCCACGGTTTCTTCAACCCATCACCTTGCGTAGAACAACCACCGTTTGGGACACCCCCATAATTCTCCGTGAACCAACCATCCTTACCTGGGATTGAGTTCAGGTGTTCGATTAATTCTCGGTAAGACTCACGCGGTTTAGTATTAAGGAGATAGCATATCCCAAAGACTTTTGACCATACAGAGATGTCATTAGAAATGACGTTATATCCTAGTTTTGCAAATGCTTGGGATACCCGCGTAGTCCCAGAAAACCCATCCAATATGCTATTCGGTTTTACCTTTTGGACAAGTTGGAGGATATACGGAATGAGTTTTAATTTTGAGCCGGCATATTTAATACCCTCGGTTAAAGGAACATCAACGAAAATATCGCTAAAAAGAGAGAGTGTTTCTACGCTCATTTAAGATTGACTTTCTTCTTTAATGATTCAATATCCTCTTTGATATCCTGCAAGGCGGATTTGTGCCCGCTCTCCGAGGCGACTAATGCATGAGAGAATAATCGCACCAAAATATGATTATGAGAATAGCTAATCCAACCATTTGTCACGCTGCTAAAATACTTAAGCCCATTCTTAGTGTGTGTCCAGAGGCCCCGTTGGAGAGCATTTGCGGTCGCGCCGCCATATCGGACTTCACAAATGTAATTTCTTTGTTTATCATAAAAACGGTACACTGGATGTTTTCTGCCTTTGCCCTTGAGTTCTTTTATAATTGTTACTGTACGCTGTTTTGCAAGATCCGAGTCAAATACCAATATGTTGCATCTTTTTTGTTCCTCGTCATAGATCAATGGTAGGATGTTGATGTTACTGAATTCTCTAAATGCCGGGTCCTCAAATATCGCTTTGACCTTTCCCTCACTTCTAATGATGCCTCCCTCTTTCTCAAGACATTGGAACATAAGCGATTTCTTGTCGGTTGATAACTGAAGCGGACCATCGCCGTATGCCTTAAGACTCACTGGGAATTCAATGTTATCAATCTGATTAATAACCTTGATGTCTTCTTCATGTTGTTTAGCCCTGTAAAGATCTTTCCCAACATGAATGGACTTAAAGTCGTACATATACTGATTGATAAATTCCGCAATCGCAATCTCTGCAAGATCACCATGTGTTTTATTTCCGATAAGCCGCATGGTAAATATATTACTCAGCGTGGTTGTTATCAGCTCAGGATATTTATTCAAGAGAAGATTTAACCGTTTTATGAATTCTTTGTAGGCAGCTTTTTGATCCATAGGTACTCTTTCGACTTGTCCTCTATTCTTTAAAGATCACCCGCCGATTGTCTGCCGGTAGTTTTCGGCGCTTAGCAACGAATCCAATTCTTTCGGATCACTCAACTTGATTTCAAACATCCATCCTTTTCCGTAAGGGTCGGTATTGACTAAAGCCGGATTCTTTCCCAGATCGGGATTGACGGCAACAACCTCTCCGCTGACCGGCGAGTAAACATCACTGGCCGCTTTGACTGATTCCACCACGACGCAGGCCTCTCCTTTTTTCACTTTTCGCCCCGCCTGAGGCAGTTCGACAAAGACGACGTCGAGCAACTCTTGCTGGGCGTGATCGGTGACTCCAACGGTCGCCTTATCGCCTTGGAGACGAACCCATTCGTGGGTTTCGGCGTATTTAAGATCGTTTGGAATAACTGATGATTTCATTGACATTGTCCTCTTTCTGTCATTCTGAGCGAAGTCCGCCTCGCCAGACGAAGTCTGGCGGGCGGGACGAAGTCGAAGAATCTAAATACTACGTTAGATTCCTCGGCTCGCTTCGCTCGCTCGGAATGACAAAGATACCCGCTTTGTATCCAATACAATTTTACGAATGCCTCCTCTTCGCGATATACAATCCCCCTCGATAAAAGGGCCGCTGAACGATTCTGGCCTTTTTTCTTTTTCCATGGATCTCAATCTCGATTTCATTTCCAACCCCGGACTCGGAAGTAGTGACATACCCCAGCCCAATTGCTTTCCCAACGCTGGGGCCGGGGGCGCCGCTGGTGACGTCGCCGATTTTCCGGCCGTTTTTGAAAATAGGATACCCATGACGGGCAATCCCCTCCTCAATCATTTCAAACCCGGCCATCCGGCGGCCGATTCCCTTCTGTTTTTGCTCCAGCAAAACATCCTTGCCAATATAATTCTCCGGTTTCGTTAAACTATAAGTCCATCCTAATCCCGCCTCGATCGGCGTGTGTTCTTTATCAAAATCCTGGCCGCTTAAAAGATACCACGCCTCTAAGCGGAGTGTGTCCCGCGCTCCAAGGCCGGCCGGAGTAATTTCTGAACCGCCGGTCTTCATGAGGATTTCCCAAATGGCCGCCGCCTGACGAAAATCCCCCATGATTTCAAAACCATCCTCGCCGGTATATCCGGTGTGGGACAACAAAACAGGAATTCCTTTGATCTCTTCACGGATGAAATGATAATAGCCGACTTCTTCCAGCGGCGTCGAGACCAGCGAGTTCAAAAACTCCGCCCCCCGCGGCCCCTGGACAGCGATCATGAAAGTGACATTGCTCTTATCGGTGATCTTCACGCGATGGGAGGCGGCGTGCTTGAAAATCCATCGGATATCTTCTTCGATAAAAGCGCCGTTGACGACTAAAAGGTAGGCGTTTTTTTGGTGACGGTAAACGAGCAGGTCATCGATAATCCCGCCGTTTTCCTGACAAAAAAGGGTGTGTTGGATTTGGCCATCCGCTAACGCGGCAATATCGGCCGGCAGGAGTTCCTGCAGGAACTGTTCCGCTTCTTCTCCTTCGACGTCCACCTGCCCTAGATGAGACACATCAAAAAGCCCGACGCTCTGCCGTGTCGCCTGATGCTCCTGGACAATGCCAGTGTATTGCACCGGGAGGAGCCATCCGCCAAAATTAACGATCCGCGCGCCAAGCTTTTGGTGGATTTCGTAGAGAGGGGTCTTTTTACCTGTCAATGTCTGCATGATGGATAAGTCCTACTTGCGCTTTCCTAGTTTCTCTAACAGTTCTTCCGCGGTTTGCCGGTCGCCGCGCCGCCAAGCATCTTGGATGGCGATGAGGACTTTGGTAGCGCGGGTTTCGACAATCCATTTAATGCCGAAAAGAAGGGTGGCAACGGAAAATTGGATAAAGTAGCGGTGAAAGATAAAGGAACAAAGAAAAGAAACTGTGGCTGCCGCCAGCCAACCCCAGGGTTGACGCTTTGGCGCCAGATTTTTCTGGGGCGGGAGTTCTTTTTTTAGCCGCGACGTCCATGAGAAACCGGAGGGGCTTTTAAATTCTCCTTTTTCAAACATCCATTTTGCCTTGGAGACATCGGCCATTATTTGAAGACAATCATAACACTCCAGGAGATGTTTCTCAACGCGTTCCCGCTCTTTGGGATCGTTTTTTTTCTCTAAATATCGGTGAATGACCAGTTCGCTGAGGCACTCTTTCCCCTTTGGCTCTAATCTTTTCTGCTGAGCCGCTTGACTACCGAATAAATCGTGAAGGTTTTTATCTAGATTTCCCATAGTCATCCTCTGTAGTTAAGACGTTGCGAAGCCGGTTTTTCTTGCAATAAAACCCGTAATTTTTTTTGGGCCCGCTCAATCATGGAAGAGACGGTGTTGCGGGGAATCCCCAGCATTCGACCAATCTCTTCGTGAGTTTGATTCAAAAAGTAAGCCGATTTTAAGCTCAACTGCTCTTTCTTGGAAAGCTGAGAGAGCGCCTGCCGCAATTGCTGGTGCCGCTCGCGAGTTTCGCTCTCTTCGCGGGGAGAGGGGCCTTCAGCGACCAGCGTCGCTTCTAAAAACAGTTCTTCCTTCTCTTGAGGGGCCAAATTCTCTGAAATAGAAACGCTTCGTCGGTCAACCTCGCGATTGTGCTTGCGCCAGCAGTCAATCGCCTTATTGGCCGCCACTGCCGCCAGCCAGCCGCTGATCCGGTTCTCGTCCCGGATTTGTTCTAGTCTCTTCCCCTCCCAGAGATGGACAAGAATTTCTTGAACGATTTCTTCAAGCCGCAGGGAATCCACACGGATTCCAAACCGCTCCAGCCGGTTTCTCGCGGAAAATTCGAGCAGTTTCCCGTAGCGCTTCGCGAATTCTTCCCAGGCGGCGTGATTTCCTTTTAAGCATCGCTTCAGGAGCCGGGAAGTCCGCATGAAATAATAAGGGTTAGTTCCTATAGCCGTTTTTCGACCAGAGCCGCGATCTCTTCGGTCGATTCTGTGACGGCAATCCCCGCCCGGCGGAGCGCCGTTACTTTATGCTGCCACGTTCCCTGCCCGCCGCTGATGATCGCTCCCGCGTGTCCCATCCGCCGGCCCGGCGGCGCGGTTTTCCCGGCGATGAAGGCGATGACCGGCTTTTTCATCTTCTTCTCGATAAACTCCGCCGCCCGCTCTTCACTCGTCCCACCAATTTCGCCGATCAGGACGACAAGATTCGTCCCTTTATCTTTTTCAAAAAGTTCCAAAAGGTCAACGAAAGAACTCCCTTGAATGGGATCTCCCCCAATTCCGACGACGGTGCTTTGCCCGATCCCGGCGCGTGTCAACGCGTAGACCACTTCGTAGGTCAGTGTCCCGCTCCGTGAAATAATGCCGACCTTCCCTTTCTTATGGATATAGCCCGGCATGATGCCGATTTTACATTCGCCGGGAGTCATGACTCCGGGACAATTGGGGCCGATCATCCGGACGTTCGGTTTGGCCACGAGACACCGTTTGACTTTGACCATGTCGAGAACCGGAAGTCCTTCAGTGATGGTGATGATGAGTTCGATTCCCGCATCGGCCGCTTCCAGGATAGCGTCGCAGGCGAAAGCGGCTGGGACGAAAATCATTGACGCCGTCGCCCCCGTTTCTTTGACCGATTCCTCGACGGAGTCAAAGACCGGCAGTCCGGCCGCTTTTGTTCCCCCCTTGCCCGGCGTGACTCCTCCCACCATCCGCGTGCCGTATTTTAGGCATTGCTCTGTATGGAAAAGCCCTGCTTGCCCGGTAATCCCTTGACAGAGAACTCGGGTATGGCGGTTAATCAAAATAGCCATGGCTCCTAGTGTAGCAAAGGAGCAGGAAATTGGTCAACCCCATCTGTTAAAGAAAGTTTTCGACGAAGAGAGATGGAATAACTTGCAGGTAAAAGTGAATTATGACGCTGAGAGGTTATGGAAGTTTTTATACCCTTTAGAGGGCTCTTTAGAGATTGTCATTGAGTCTTGATGGTTTGTCAAATGGATCAATCCCTTCTTCAATATCTCTAATTTCTTTATGGGACAAAATCCGAATGCTCCCCGGTGGATTGGATGGCATGGGAATTTTCATATTGCTAAGATGAGAGCCATCTCTTTGGCCAATGTGTTCTGTGATATATTGAATCAGCGTCTGCTTGATCCATTCAAAGAAATCTTGTTGGCGGCTTCCCTGATGATGGGTCACTAGGGCATGGAGTAGAGTTCTAACGAAGATATATTCATCGTAGTCGCTCGTCCCATAGGGAATCCCTACTCTTCTTAGTTCTTCATCTTGTGCTGAGGCGGCTTCATGGCTTTCTGTACTCCAGTACCCACGGAGGCGGACGCTATTAACTTTCGCCCGATGATCTAAACGCGGATCATTCATACGACCACCCCTACTACATGTACAACTAATAATTTTAGGTTTGTACGATCACCCTTACCCTCCCGGAACTCGCCAAGAATACCTTCCACAGTGAATTGAAGTATGTAGAGTGCGATACTCCTTATCTCAGGACGAATTACTCGAGATTCAACAATGTTAAAGAAATTGGTAACTATTCAGGTATAAAAATGGGATCAGATCAGCCCATTGAGGGAAATCTATGAGGTTTTGGTGAGCAGTTTCTTGATTTCTCTTGATGCTTCCTTGTTCGAAATGGCCTCTTGACATACATCAAAAATATGGTATTCTTATGTATAGAGGTGATGCATAATGAGGACAACAATAGACATCAATGAGAGTCTCATTCAACAAGTCATGAAATTGGCTCACGTCCCGACAAAAAAAGCCGCTATTTCTCTTTCTTTAGAGGCTTTTATTCGGCAAAAACGCCTTGAGCGGCTGGCAAATCGTTTAGGCAAGGGTGAATTCTGTTTAAGTCAAGAGGATCTTAAAAAAATGAGATCCCGATGACAAAAGAGTTAGTACTGATAGATACTTCTATTTGGATTGATTGCTTTGATAAGAGAGTAGACCCAAAAGTAAAAACGAAACTTGAAACTCTTCTTTTGGAACAATTAGCCGCAACCACCCCTCTCATTCAATTAGAACTCTTAGGCGGGGCCCCTCATGAGAAAGAATACGAAAGATTGAGGCAAGAGCTAGTCTCGCTCCCTCAATTGGAATTAGTCCCTCAGACATGGTCTTCAGCGTATCAGCTCTCTTTTCAACTGAGGAGAAGTGGTCTAACGATACCCACCGTAGACATTCTACTCGCGGCTTTAGTCCTGCATTATCGCTGTTGGCTATGGCATCGGGATAAGCATTTTGAGTTAATCGCTCAACACGCTGACCTTCGCTTTTATCAACCGTAAGGATACATCTACCGAATCTCTTCTTATCTTGGTCGCATCTATCTTCTTGATGGTGGCAATGGTAGACTGATCTTCCTTATAGCCGTCTCTTGATTTCTCTTGCCGCTTCCTTTAGGAAGTTCCTTATTCAGGGAGAGGGGAGGAAGGGTGGAAAGTGAGGTGATGTAGTAATAGAAGACCTGTCTGCCTCAGGCAGAGGGGATCAGAGCCAAAGGGGTCCACCCTATGGAGCATTATGAATTATGTCCAACACCATAATCGGCCGCCTTAAAACCCCGAATTTTCGGGGCTGAAAGGTCGGTTGGATTATTTGGTTATGCAGGAATTCGCATGTTTTCGTACAGGAATTCCGGGGCTAAGTCGGCGCCGTTATCCCAAACGATTGTTTCGAGTATGGGATCTACCTTGAAGGATTTAAATTTTTGGATATCTTTTAATGGACCAAAAACTTCACCATCCAGCTCGCCGGATAAATCAATTTCGCCTTCGGCGCCGTCGTTAAAACGCAGATGGATAACGTAATCATGCAAATACTTAGCTTCTTTAACATGTAAAAACATAGGCCAACGCTCTTTTGGTCATTGTGCCACTAATTTTGCCGCTTTCAATCTCTACAACTATTTCGTCATCGCCGTATTTGGCGTGAAAGTGCGCCGGCCGGTGCTCTCGCCAGAACATGAAAATAAGAATCCCAAAAAAACGACTGATTATCGGCATAAATAAATTCCCTTGATAAGGTATAGCATATTTAGGAAATTTTTGCAGGGTTTTTTGAACCATCCAACTGGTCAGTTTGTGCCACATTCTATAAGGCATATGGGGTAGGTAAATTCTTTCAAGAAAAGAGTCGAGTAGCACAAAGGGATCTCACCTTCATGCTCTCACAGATCCGGACGTGAATCTCTCGATTCATCCGGCTCTTATCATCCAGCCGCGAATCTGTAGCCCAAACCGCCTTGCCTGACTCACCGATTCCTCCCTCTCCTGGTTGATCCGTCAATCCTAGCT